>NZ_JACJQS010000040.1:0-42968 GCF_014696755.1 Anabaena sp. FACHB-1391
CCAGTATATTCAATATCTACTAAATATCTTTCATCTTGATTTAAGACCCTTTTGCGTTTACTCGCATTTTGCGAACTGACAGAATAAGGAGGATTTCCTAATACTACAGTTACGGAAATTTCCGTTTTTACCTTTGCTGCTTGACTTGATTCTTCCGCGATAATTTGGGTAATACCAGGAATTAATTCCCCTGATTTTATTCCTGCTTCCAAAGCATTGGTTAAATAAATTTTTAATCTTTCTTCTGGTGCAAAATCATAACCTAAATCCGACAATAATAAACCTAATTTTAAATGTGCTATGGTATAGGGAGTCATCAATAATTCAAACCCAAACAGACGACTTAACAGTTTTTTGCGTCTAAAAAATTTATTCCAGCGACGAATATTAGAATCATCTATTTCATTGAGATAAATTTGTTTAATAACTGCATATAAAAAAGTTCCTGTTCCGGTTGCGGGGTCAAGAATTGTAACTTTACGACTCCCCAAACCATCTTCTAAATCAAATATTTTTTCGTCCCGCAAAATATCATTCACAGCACCAACAATAAAATTAACTACAGGTTCAGGAGTATAATAAACTCCTCTACTTTTTCTTAATGAAGATTCATAAGCAGCTAAAAATGTTTCATAAAAGTGCAAAACCGGGTCTTCCGTGCGGGTTTCTCTCCCAAAGTTTTCTAAAATATTCGTCATATCAACTGTATTTAATAATTCTACCAAATTTTCAATTGATTGATGAATATTACTTACGTTATCGCTGTTAATAACTATGTCGAAAAAACCTTTTAAAAAAGGGATTCTATCAGTAATGTAAATACCGGCTGTTGTCCGATTAAATGCAAATTGTCCAGGATTTTGTACATGACCAATTTTTGCAGTAAATAACCCATAAGCGATAGTTTGAGCGTACATATCTGCAAATTTATCATTATCTATATCTAAAAGTAGTAGTTTTTTAAATGTCTCTTTTAGACGATTTAATTCTTCTGTGGTTGTTTCTATTTCTAAAGATGATTGAATTGCGTTTCTAATGGTTTTAGTATAAGCTGCCATTTCTTTAGCCAAATCATAATAATTATTAATATCTTTGGCTTTTTGATTTAGGAATAATTGTAGTAATTCTCTAATTGGTTGTAAATCATTAATTAAAATAATTTTACCTGATTTTAAATCAGCTAGTTTAGCAGTTTTTTCACATTCTCCGTTTACATACCACCGAAATTCTAGATAATTAGTTAAAATCAAATTGTCACCAATATTTGATTCTAAATAACGTTTGAGTTGTGGTGTTTTTTCGATTTTAGTTAAATCAATATTAATATCTTTAGCTTCTATATATCCTAAAATCCGCTCATTTTTTCTGATAGTTAAATCGGGTATTCCTGCTTGATTACCTTTTTCTTCAATTCTAGCATTAATCCCCATCATTAAACCCTCAATGAGACGTTTTAGGCTGGGGTAATGACTGCGTTCTCCACCACTTTTAAGATTTTCTTGTAAGTCTTGAATGCAGTTATTGATGTCGTGATTAAAGTCGGACATAATGGTTATGAAGTTGTCATACAGCAGTTTCCGATATTATGAAGTACAGATATTAATGATAAAACTCTTGTGGTGCGGGCATCTTGCCCGCACAAAGTGTACCTCACTCAAAGCTACTTGCTGTAACTTAAGGAGTTTAATCAAGCTACAATAGATGCAAGATCCCCGTTTTTTCTTTAATGATATCAATAGACATCTCCGGTAATTAAATGTGCGTGACTTACAACCCTTTTAGAGACGTTCCATGGAACGTCTCTACAATATTTTTCGGAGATGTCTAATGAATGCTGAATCAATACTAAAATTCGGGGATCTGGTTTTTCTACTCAGGATTAAAGATTATAAAACCCAGTTATAGAGAGAAATTAAAAGGAGAATTTCCAAGGATAATTTGGTTTATTAACATATCTTTAGTCGCAATAAACAACGAAAATATAGACATTACACAATTCTTATTGAGAATAAAAAATTGTGCGTAACAACTCTAAACCTTTCTTAATAAAGGTTTATAGAGATTTTGGTATGTTACCAATCCAGACAACTTGAATTAATTTCTGGGAGGTGTCCGTCGTCTTTGCAGAAAGTCAGGAATATCCAAAGAGGGTTTTTCCTTGGGTGGTTCTGCAACTGGGGGCGGATTATTAACAGGTGGTTGTAGTGGTGCAGGTCTTCTGGTAGTAGTAGGAATGGGAGTAGGTGTAACCACTCTAGGAGTAACGACAGTTTGCACTGAAGGGGCTTGAATTTCCCCAGTAAAGCCAGTAGCAATCACAGTAATTCTCACTTCTCCCTGGAGTCTGTCATCAATTACCGCTCCAAAAATAATATTGGCATTAGGATCAACCACTTCATAGATTGTTTCCGCAGCAGCATTCACCTCATGAAGAGTTAAATCACTACCACCAGTAATATTAAACACAACTCCTCTAGCACCTTCAATAGAACATTCTAGCAAAGGTGAAGAAATTGCAGCGATCGCAGCTTCTCTAGCTCTAGATTTACCTGAACTCACACCAATTCCCATCAAAGCCGATCCCGCATCAGCCATAACAGCCCGCACATCAGCAAAGTCAACATTTACTAAACCAGGAATAGTAATAATATCAGAAATACCCTGCACACCTTGACGTAACACATCATCAGCATAGCGGAAAGCTTCTTGGACAGGAGTTTGTTCAGGAATCACCTCCAACAGCTTATTATTAGGAATAATAATCAATGTATCAACTCGACTTTTCAAGCCTTCAATTCCCTGTTCCGCTTGGCTGGTGCGTCTGCGTCCTTCAAAGATAAACGGCCGAGTCACCACACCAACGGTGAGAGCGCCCATTTCCTTAGCTACTTCCGCCACAATTGGGGCAGCACCTGTACCAGTTCCCCCGCCCATACCAGCAGTAATAAATACCAAGTCTGCACCGTCTAAAGCAGTAGCAATTTCATCACGAGATTCCTCCGCTGCCTTTTGACCAATAGCGGGATTTCCCCCTGCACCCAAACCTCTCGTTAGCTTTTGCCCAATTTGTAAACGACTAGGAGCGCCGGCTAAAGTTAAAGCTTGAGCATCAGTATTAATTGACCAAAACTCTACTCCAGACACATCAGACTCAATCATGCGGTTGACAGCATTACCACCACCACCACCGACACCAATCACCTTGATGTTAGCAACACGACCCGGAACAATTTCACCAATACTCCTACTTTCAGTAGAAATTCTCTTATGATCTTGACCTTGGGTGAAGTTTAAAGAAGAATTATTAAAAGGATTAGTGGCGTTAACTGCCAGAGAGAATCCTGGTTGGTTTCCAGCTTGAGAGTTATAGATTAGCCCTTGGTTATTATCAAATGTCATTGGATTTGCGAAGGATAGATAAACGACTTTTATCGGTGTGATTTACTTAACAGTCAACTATATTTTGACGTTGCCAGAATTTATTGGCATCGTATTTTATTGTTTTTACTATTTACCAGCCTACCATGATGTTGTAGACTATATCTAGTAATTACTCGCTGATTCAGGCATAAAATTTAACTTTGGCATAAACAACAAAAGTCACGGTTCAAAGTGAAATACTTGCTGTAAAATGGTCATGGCGTTTTAAAATGGACTAGTAGTTTTGATTACTGCTGTATAAATTCTGTTGGTCTTGCTGGCTCTTTTATTGGTGGATTTGTGAAATAAAATAATTAGCTGTTTAGTATATAATACTAAACGTTAATGTTGCTAACTCTCCCCTATTCCTAAAAAGTATAGTTCCAAAAAAGCATAGATGTTTATTTATCTCATGCCTAAGGATAGGCATAAAGCTGCTGGCACTACTTCACATAGAATATTTAACTGGTCACTTAGCTTTGCGATAGACTTTAGTCCTACCAATAATTTTTAATCACCTCCTCATGTTTTTTCAGAATGTTTTTCAGATATTGATTTTACAACCCTGACCATGATTTTTTAACTAATGACTGGAAAATCGTACATCTATATGTATAATGTACACCAATTTGCCAATTTGCCAAAATATAAAATTAGTCACAGCAGTTTAATTTAAGAAAATGTCAGTATTTAGTGGTTGAGGATTGGTTTTGTATTCGGTTGTGTCGATTTTTTGATCTCTAAGGCTGGTTTTTTTTGATTCAGCTGTACTAATGGCATGGCAGGATTTTTTAGATCAATATAATCCATATGACTAGGATTAAATTGAGTCCCTAAATGACGCATTCGCTCAAGTACCTGAATTTGTTCAGGTAATTTGTTGCTAGGGCTACCTAAATGCACAATTCCTAATTCAGTCCTCAAAATTAAATTTGTGGGATCTTGAAAATCAATTTCCGTCACCTTGAGAGAACTTTGACGAATAGCTTCATAAAGTTGAGTCCAGAATGGCCTATATTGTGTGGGAGAACCAATCACCATCATCTGGGGTAATTCCCTTTGAGGATTCATTGACATATACTTAGCCATGGGCATCCAGATCCCACTAGCATCTAGTAAACCTAGTTCACTTTGCTTATTAGCCGCACTGTTGTTTTGTACACAAGGCTTAACATCAGCAGACTTTCCCGGAGCAGAAGGCGCATCTGTGCAACTAGTGGCGGGTTGCTTTTTACGTATTTGGGCTATGGCCACAGGAACTCGTTCCTGGATTTCAATAATTAAACCAGGTGGAAACAAACGACGACTAACGGTGGCTTCGGCAATATTTGGTTGTTTTTTTAAAGAGTCGGCAATTACGGAAGGTTCAATTCGCCATAAAGACTGAGGGGAGGATAATCCTAACAGTGAATAAATATCCTTTTGAGTCGGCTCGATTTTGGCACCGGATTTTATAACTATTTGCTGGGAATCCTTTAATACCCACATTGGTTGAATTGCCACCCATAACAAGGCCGAGGCCATTCCAGTCACGGCAACTGTTCGCCAAATAGCCTGAATAACTTTGATTTGTCGCTGACGGCGTAATTTCTGCCGACGTTGAGCTAAATTTGTCCGAGCAACTGATAATATTCCAGCCATCTCAACTCCTTGTGAGTAACAATCGAATTTATTTTGTATATTGAGTTCGCTTATACGAGCAATCAAATTTATGCCATATCATGGGCATTTTCCAGAAAATTAGCTTTTGCCAACAGTCCCAGTCTACGGTTAATTTAGTACAGCCTTTGGTTTCATAAAGCTACATTAATTTAAATTAATTTACATTAAGATATTACTTTCCGTAGAGAGGGGCAAAAAACCGCAGTATCTAAAGAAAAGTAAAATTACCGTTTCAAACCCTCTTGCCTCTTCCCCCTTCCCCTTTCACAACAACAATTTTTAACTTTTAACGCTAATCTATTCTGGGGATTGAAAAACATCATGAGTGTGGCTGGGAAGAGTATCCTCATCACTAGCACACTCCGACAAATTCACTAACAAAGCTTGTATTCGCATTCTGGCGATATAAGGCCAACCTCCCTCAGACTCAATATTTCTGAGCAATGAATATAGTCTTTGGCGATTATCGGGCAAATTTTCCTGAAACACCCCATCCCGAATTTCTCTGTGCAATTGTTCTAAATGACGTAACACAGCCAGTATAGCAATTACATCTCCCTGGCAGGTTGCAGCTACATCTTTCACCGCGCTGGAAATCGCCTGTAGCTGCCAGGATTTATCCTTAGATGCCAAATTTTGATCATGCTCCATGAAAGGTTCTACTCCATAAAACTAATAGGATACTGGAAAAGTTACGCAACTGGCATAATATCCTCATAAACCTAAAATAGGCTATATATCTTTCTGGCTATTCTCAGGTAATGAGAATCCTTGGTGGTAAGGTAGAGAAGGATTTTCCATAATCTGTGCTGTATTACAGCAGGATTTAACCACTAGAGTGCTTTGATTTTGAGTTAAAAAAAGTCGTATGATCTGGCTAATTTCCTTATCCAAATACCTTTATTGTATGTACTGGCAACACATACATAATCGGACATGGATGCGGTTCGCTGCTTAGTCTATGGTTTGAATTCTAGACTCAGGAACGCAATGCGTTTAAGTACGTTTAGTAAAGCAGTTTGACAACTTAGATATTAATTTTTGAGATTGAGGTTGACCATGAGGTATCGCGCTTTAATTGTTGCTTTCTTCGCTTTATGCTTGGGACTAATCACCGCGTGCAGTGATGCGCCCTCTACCAGCGTGAGTGATGTCCTCACTTACGAACAAATTCGCGGCACTGGGTTGGCTAACAAATGCCCCCAACTGACAGAAACTAGTCGTGGTTCTATTGCAGTTGCTCCCAACGTAACATACTCCATCAAAGAACTTTGTTTAGAACCAACGAATTTCTTTGTTAAAGAAGAACCTGCTAACAAACGTCAAGAAGCAGAATTTGTCCCTGGTAAAGTTATGACCAGATATACTTCTAGCATTGACCAAGTACAAGGTAAGCTAACTGTCAACTCAGATAATAGCTTGACTTTTACAGAAGAAGATGGTCTTGACTTCCAAGCTATCACCGTTAAGCTTCCCGGTGGTGAACTAGTACCCTTCTTATTTACCATCAAAAATTTAGTCGCACAAACACAACCTAATTTAACTAGCATCAATACATCCACTGACTTTGAAGGAACTTTTAAAGTCCCTTCCTATCGTGGTGCTGCTTTCTTAGATCCTAAAGGTCGTGGTGTTGTTAGTGGCTATGATAATGCTGTGGCTTTACCAGCCCAAGCTGATGAGGAGGAATTAACCCGTACTAACGTCAAGCGGGCAGAAATTCTCAATGGCAAAATTTCTTTGCAAGTAGCCAAAGTTGATAACACTTCTGGTGAAATCGCTGGGACTTTTGAAAGTGAACAACCTTCTGATACAGATTTGGGCGCAGGTGAACCTAAAGAAGTGAAGATTCGTGGTTTGTTCTACGGTCGGATTGAGCCTCGTGCCTAAATTACTGATTTAATATTTATACAACCTCATGGAGGTGTAAAAATCTATCCAGATTTTGGTAAGTTAGTACCCTAATATACATCCATGAGTGTGTGTATAAAATACATATTGGGGAATACAAAATCAAAAAAATCTTCCAGTCCAATATGTTTGGAAAATAGGCATCTTACCTGCCTTACTGAAGAATTTATTTGTGTAATTCCCTTAACCAAGAAGCACATTACTAACAACGTGCTGCTTGGTTTTTTTTGGAAACTAGGGTTTGTTGGGTTTGAAACGGAAAAACCTGCGGAAGAATCTAAACCTGAATCTAAACCTGTAACTAAAGTATCTGTTAGTAATTATATTGTGATGCCAAACCCGCAGGAAAATTTTGTGAGAGATTTATAGATATGGAGATGCAAGAGAAAATAGAATTTCCTGGTTTACCGTTAGCGGTATATCGAGAAATAGCAGCGCATCTAAATCAGTTGGCAGGAGTAGAAGTGGGATTAATTTCCCAAACATCTTTAGAGTTTGATTACAACGAAAGTCAAATTGCTGGTTTATGGATTTCGTGGCTACCGGACGCTCTTGAGGAAGATAGACAAAGATTTAAGCAAATAGTAGCTTACTATCAAAACCGCTAAACCGCATTTTTTGGTAACTTCTGTTAAAAATCTTGATGATTTAGGAAATTAAGGAAGATTTTGCAGTAAGCTCAATTTGAATTGTAGTCAGACTTTACAGGACTTTATCATCATGTCAAGTTCATTTTTGCCCACTGTGTTGGCTTATTCCTCTTTTTTACCTTCTATTTTCGTTCCTCTCACTGGCTTAGTTTTACCAGCAGTAATTTTCGCGTTTTTGTTTTCATACATTGAAAGCGAAGATATTGCTTAATTCAGCTATGGGTAATTAGTTACTTAGTTTTTGCGCTAATTACTTATTTAAAAACTAACAAAACCGCCTATCTCTATGAGGTAGGCGGTTTTTATGGTAATTTCTGAAGCAGGATTTCAAAAATGATGATCAAGCAAAAATTTAGTCTTTTGTATTTTTAATTGCTGCCTTTTTCCGGTAGCATTACATTGAAGAACCAATTCCTGCGTAAGATCCATAAAAGAAGATACCTACAACAGTGATTACACCTAAACCGGCGATCGTAGCCACGACCCACAGGGGAATTCTTCCACTTCCAGACACAGTTTTTTCCTCACTTACAAAAATTGTCAGTTGTCAGTTGTCAGTTGTCAGTTGTCAGTTGTCAGTTGTCAGTTGTCAGTTGAGAATTTTCTGCCACCTGTTACCTAACTAGCAACTGACGTTAAAAAGCCCAGTTAGTTAAAGAAGTAACTGGAAAATAAAATTCCCAGAACGAAGACCAAGAGTAGTCCTAGATAGAGGGAGGTACGGTTTAATTCAACCGGTTGTTGATTAGGATTAGGCGTTCTTTCCATGATTAACTCTTAGCGTTGAATAAATTGCATTGAAGCGATCGCGCCCAAAAAGAATACAGTAGGAACAGCTAGGGTATGAACCGCAAGCCATCTGACTGTAAAAATAGGATAGGTAACTGGTTGATTGATGTTATTACCGCTAGTCATGATGTCAAATTACTTTCCAATAAAGGTTTCTACTTGTTGTTTTGCTTCAAAACGGTTTTTCACAATTGGTACTTCTTGACGAACCTGAGTAAAATACTCATTAGGACGGGGTGTACCAAACACATCATAAGCCAGACCAGTGCTGACAAATAACCAACCGGCGACAAATAGTGCGGGGATGGTGATGCTGTGAATTACCCAGTAACGAATACTGGTAACAATGTCAGAAAACGGACGTTCTCCGGTGGTACCTGCCATTTATTTGACTCCCTTCTCAAAAACGATGATTGAGTTTATTATCCTACAAAGTTGAGACTTAAGTTACATCCCACAGTTGAGTTGGGTGTAATTAAGCTGCTGGGGCTGCTGTTGGCTCTGTTTTGGGGTTATATTTGAGTAAAACGCCGCGATCGCCAATTATAAAACCTTGATCGGGCTTAAAGAAGACAATTTTGTAAAAATTAGCCGCTACTTTTTCTACATCACGGTCTTTTGTCCAGGTTTTCCCACCATCAGCGCTGCTGAGTAAATTACCACTGCCACCGCCAACCCAAATTTCATCAGGTGTGCGATAAGCCAAATCCAGTAAACCCCAACTTGTAGACAACTCTGGATATGTCGGCTCTAGCCACTCTTCCGGTTTAGTAGGATCACTGAATTGAACCTGTCCACCTCGTGCTAATAACCACAATTGTCCATCCTGAGTAAAACCCATATTTTCCAAACGACGGGAACTATTGCGGTTATGGGGTTGCCAAGCATTTTGACCAGGCTCCCAAGTCGAGTAAAAACTACCCTTAGCAGAAACAGCGATATACTTACCATCAGGCGATCGCTCGATGTTACGTACTACACCAAATGCCGCTTCCAGATTAGCTTTCCAATTTTGACCACCATCTGTAGTTTGATAAATTGCCCCCAAATCGGTGGCCATTTCCGCCGTATTTGTACCTATGGCTGTAATAGCAATGGGGCTACCAGGTAACTTTTCGCTTAAAGCGATTCGTGACCAAGACTTACCCTCATCAGTAGTATGGAGTAGGAGAGAAGGTTCTCCAGCAATCCAGCCCTCTTGACCCGCAAAACTGACAGAGTTAAAACGGTATCTAGGATCATCCAATTCTAATTTTAGCGGTTGCCAAGTCTCACCACCATCATTAGTTTCCAAAAGAGTGGCATTACCACCCACTAAATAACCATGTTGAGAGTTACCAGCAAAGCCAATATCGAGCAATTTCGACTTTGTTGGTACATTAATCACCTGCCAGGGATTGTAGCTAATAGAAGGAACACTACTACACCCGATACAGGCCATAACTACTATTAACGCGGCAAAAAATCCTTGCCACTTTTTCACAATTGATTGCATCAGTATTACTGAGGTTTTCCAGTTCAGGTTAAATGAGATTTTCGCTGCGGTAAATCAAGATAGCGGTTTTTACTGTAGTCCGTAGAGACTAATAAAAAACAAAAAGCCAAGGGCTAAAGCCCCAAAAATCAAAATGTTCTTTTGAGTTGGTGTGAGAGTATTAACACCTAAACCGTAACCTAAGTTTTCCTTAAAACCAGAGGCCGTACCTGTTGGTCCAATATTCGCAAAAGCAGTTTTCTTAGCTATACAAACTGGACAGCGCCAATTTGCGGGTAGTTCTGCAAAAACTGTTCCTGGGGGAATATTGCTTTTGTCGTCTCCCTTCTCAGGTTCATAAACGTAACCGCAAGAACGACACTCGTAGCGGTCTAATACTGGAGTTTCCACAGCTTGTTCAGCTTGTTCACTCATGGCTTATAGTCTCGCTTCAGGGGAATTATTAAATATACGTTACAAATTATGACATAATTGCCGGAGTTTTCTATCACTCATTAAAAGGATTTCAATAGAATCAGGGGATGTAAATACAAATTCGGGAAAGCCCTAAAAGATATAATGTAAAAGAACATTATCCATATATTGCAGTCAACAGTTATCAGGAAACACCTATCAAACTATAAATCTGATAACTGATAGCTTATCCCCTTACACCATTAGCGGTAGAAAACCATTGTGTTTGTTCTTAGCGGTTACGAGTATCTTCTAGGCTTTTTTATCTTGTGTAGCCTAGTTCCAGTTCTAGCACTGTCAGCCTCAAAAATCCTTAGACCCGTTGGTAACAGTTTAGAAAAACGGACTACTTACGAATGCGGACTAGAACCCATTGGCGGTGCTTGGATTCAGTTCAACATTCGCTACTATATGTTCGCCCTGGTCTTCGTTGTTTTTGACGTAGAAACAGTATTTTTGTACCCTTGGGCAGTTGCTTTTAACCGCCTGGGTTTATTGGCATTTATCGAAGCCCTAATCTTTATTTCGATACTCATCATCGCCTTAGTTTACGCGTGGCGTAAAGGAGCTTTAGAATGGTCGTAAATTCTAATATTACCACCCCAGACAAAGAACAAATCATCAACCCCATTCAACGCCCTACAGTCACCCATGAACTGTCAGAAAACGTCATTTTAACTACCGTTGATGACCTTTACAACTGGGCGCGGCTTTCTAGTTTGTGGCCTTTACTATTCGGTACAGCTTGCTGCTTCATCGAATTTGCCGCTTTAATCGGCTCTCGTTTTGACTTTGACCGTTTTGGGTTAATTCCTCGTTGCAGCCCTCGCCAAGCCGATTTACTCATCACTGCGGGAACAATTACCATGAAGATGGCACCCCAATTAGTGCGTCTTTATGAACAAATGCCCGAACCTAAGTATGTAATTGCCATGGGTGCTTGTACAATTACTGGAGGGATGTTTAGCGTTGACTCACCCACAGCAGTACGCGGAGTGGATAAGCTAATTCCCGTAGATGTATATTTACCTGGTTGTCCGCCTCGTCCTGAAGCGATTATTGACGCAATTATTAAACTGCGGAAAAAAATCGCTAACGATTCTATGCAAGAACGGGATAACATCAAGCAAGTTCACCGTTACTACAGTACAACTCATAATCTGAAGCCAGTTCCCGAAATCTTAACTGGTAAGTATATGCAGTCAGAAACCCGTTTCAATCCTCCCAAAGAATTGACAGAAGCAATTGGTATGGCTGTACCCCCAGCTTTGTTGACAGCAAAGACCCAGAAGGAGGAACAAGCGCGTGGCTGAAGAATCTAAACCAGTTCCCGTAGCAGAAGCGTCTCTAGTCAAAGCCGGTAAAGTGTCCCAATGGTTGACGGAAAATGGCTTTTCCCATGAGTTTTTAGAACTTGATGCTAACGGAGTAGAGATCATTAAAGTCCCTGCAAGTTTTCTACTACCCATTTCTACAGCTTTGTATGCTTATGGGTTTAATTACCTCCAGTTTCAGGGGGGTATTGACTTGGGAGCGGGAGAAGACCTAGTAAGTGTTTATCATTTACTCAAAGTTAGCGATAATGCTGACCGTCCTGAAGAAATCAGAGTAAAAGTGTTTTTACCGAGGGAAAATCCCGTTGTCCCCTCAGTTTACTGGATTTGGAAAACAGCGGACTGGCAAGAACGGGAAAGCTATGATATGTATGGTATCTTCTATGAAGGTCATCCTAACTTAAAGCGGATTTTGATGCCAGAAGATTGGGTAGGTTGGCCTTTGCGGAAAGATTACATTTCACCTGATTTTTACGAATTACAGGACGCTTATTAAGCATTACTGGAATTGAGTTTTCAGTAGTAACAATTAACCCCTTTCCAGTCCTGGAGGGGGGTTTTAAACTTTTTATGGAACAATTTTGATCATAAACGCAAGATAAAAATCATACAGCAGTTCCCGACTTTATGAAGTACAGATATTAATAATAAAACTCTTGTGGTGCAGGCATCTTGCCTGCACAAGGTATACCTCACTCAAAGCTACTTGCTGTAAATGTTGGGTATTTTAATCATAAATGTTGGGTTTCGTTACCTCAACCCAACCTACTTAAAGTTTATTTTTATAAAGATGAATAAAAAGTACCCATTACCCATTACCCATTACCAATTACCCATTACCAATTACCAATTACCCATTACCAATTACCAATTACCAATTACCCATTACCCATTACCCATTACCCATTACCAACCTCAACTAGATAACTAGCAACTTGAGTTAAAAATCTAACTCTATTTGATTCACTCTTACTTCCTTTTGTTTTTCCGCACTTTTGAGAACTTCATAACTTAAACGAATATTTAATCTTTGTTGATCTTCAATTATCTCTTTAATGGTGACGATTTGGATTTTGTCGCAACTATGACTCATGTATTTACTCTGATAAAAACCAGCAGATTTTGCGGTTTTTAGCATATCTTTAGTAGGTTCTTCCAGGGTGATAAATATGGCTAGACTAGCACTTTCTAGGGTCATTGTTCCTAGTAAATCTCGGATATCTCCCGATTTAACTTTACCAGATTTAACTTGAAAAATTATCTTTTCTGGGTCATTTTTATCACCTTGAAAATAAACAATTCCATCTATACCTTTATCTGCACCTTTTTTAGCGTTAATGACTGCTTTATTATTAGTATAAGTTAATATTGCCCATTTTTCAAATTCTTTACGAGTGCGATCATCTGTTTTATTTGCTAATGCTCTTGCACTTTCTATATCTTTAGGAATACCATGAAGTTTAATGGTTTTTAAAACTCCTGGAAAACTATCTTCTAATCTTTTTAAGATTAAGCTAATACTTTGATAGGTAATATCAATTCCTATCCATTGTCTATCTAATTTTTGGCACACTGCTACGGTTGTACCACATCCACAATAGGCATCTAATACTATATCATTTTCCTTAGAACTGGCTTTAATTATTCTTTCTAATAATGCTTCTGGTTTCTGTGTTGGGTATCCTAAACGTTCTACAGAGTTTCCTTGTAGTCGTGGAATTGTCCACCAATCTTCTGGTATTTTACCATTCGGTTTTAAGCGATTTAGATGTTTATTTTCTGGATTTTTGGATTTATATAATCCTTGATTTCCCGCTCCACGTTTAGTTCTTGCTACTGTCTCATCTGAATAAGGTATAGAAATATCCTCAAAATTAAATACCCAAGAGTTTGATTTAGTGTATCTAAAAATTGTATCGTGTTTTTTCGGGAAATTATCCCTTGTATTTGTTGGTGCTGTATAACACCAAACAATTTCATTTCTAAAATCCCCTCTTTGAGAACAAAAGACAGCATCTAAAATCAACTTTAAATAATGACTCGCAGTAGGATCACAATGTAAATAAAAACTTCCCGTAGGTTTCAAAACGCGATGAATTTCTGTTATCCTTAAAGTCATACTCACTAAATAAGCTAGTAAACTTCCTTTTCCTAAAACATTACTCAAACCTGTAATTAAAGCAATACATTGTTGAGTAAATAAACCATGATAATTAATGAGGATTTCATTTATTCCATGAATAGCGTGATCATCCCATTCCCAAGTGTCAATAAATGCTTGCGCTTGTGCTTTATCTTCTGCACCGATATTATTATAAATTTGATTGTAATTCCGTTTAGAATTAAAGGGAGGATCAATATAACATAAGTCCACAGACTCATCTTTTATGTAACGTCTTAAAACTTCTAAATTGTCCCCATAATAAAGTTGGTTAACCATTGTTTTTACACAGTTGTTTTTGCTTCAATTACCCCTGATTAATCAGTTTTATACTAAATGACTTTTTTGTCATCTCAGAAAATGCTTGATATTACCTGATGTTTTGTTACAGAATATTAAGAAAATACCTGAAAATACCTGATAAATTGCCAACAAATTGAGTTATAATGGCTAAAAATATTACCTAAGCTCGGTTTTATGAATGTTACAGAAATTTTACAATTTGTTGATCACCTAGTATTTACACAGACTGATAAACATTTAGATGATTTACAAAAAAAGATTATTGAGGAACTATTTAATGGTAAAACCTATAGACAAATTGCCAGTATTTATGACTATGATGAGGGTTATATTGGTGACGAGAGTAGGAAGTTATTTAAAATGTTATCGGACGGTTTAGGTCAAGAGGTTAATAAATCTAATTTTTGTTGGACTATAGAAAGAGTTATAAACTCTAAAATAATTAATTTTGAAAACAGTAGTATTAATTGGTGTTCTAATAATCAAATATCAAATCATTATCCAGAAGATCATAATACAAAACAATCTAAATCTTATTACCATGATTTAACCGTATCTCCTAAAATTACTCGTTTTTATGGACGAGAAAAAGAATTAGAATTGATATTTAAGTTTATCGTCAATCAAAACACTCATTTAATCTCAATATTAGGATTACCTGGAATTGGTAAAACTACCCTTGTGAAAAGATTTGTTGATTTGAACTTAGATAAATTTGCAGTCATTATTTGGAGAAGTTTAAAATTTCCTAAATCCCTAAATTTACTTATTGATGATTTATTAAATGTTTGTCAACAGGAAGCTAAACAACCTATAGATGATAAATTAAAACAATTATTTGATATATTTAGAAATCAGAAATGTTTAATTATTTTAGATGATTTAGAAAATATTTTTATTAATCGTCAATTTGCTGGAAAATATCAACCTGAATATCAAGACTACCAAATCTTTCTGCAAATGATTACAGAAATTGAACATCAAAGCTGTTTAATTCTCATTAGTCAGGAAAAATGTCAAGAAATGATATCCTTAGACCAGGAAATTTACCCAACCCACTCCCTAGAATTATCAGGGTTAAATCATGCAGATATTTTACAAAATACGGGCTTAAAAAATCAGGAAAATTGGTTAGAATTGATTAAACTATATGAAAGTCATCCTAAATATTTACAGTATATTAGTATCCTGATTAAAGATGTATTTCAGGGTGAAGTCTCAGAATTTCTCAAAGAAAATATTTTAATTTTAACAGCGGACTTTAAAACCGAGTTTGATTCAATATGGTTGAGATTATCAGATATTGAAAAAGAGATATTATTAAAAATCAGTCAAAATCATCAACCCATATCTAGAGACGAGATCAAAAACTGCTTATCATTGTCATCAATAGATATAATAAACGGGTTACAATCATTAACAAGAAGATTTTTATTAACCAAGTTAGAAAATGATGAAAAATTATTTACTATATTCCCCATATTTAAAGAATACCTGAGAGTTTATCATTAAGAAATTAACTCAGGATTTATGCAACTAGCACATTGGTAAGGTGCGTCAGATACAGCAGTTTCCGATATTCTCAAGTACAGATATTAATGATAAAAATCTTGTGGTGCGGGCATCTTGCCCGCACAAGGTGTACCTCACTCAAAGCTACTTGCTGTATCAACAATCTGTTTATTTGCAGGATTTATGCAGTAGTAAAGCACCCTACAACAGATTTTTGGTGTGACACTTGCATAAGTCCTATAACTGTAAGGTGGGTTTTGTCTGTGTAGACGGGATTTATAAAATTGGTTAAACTAGAATTTACAACCTGAATACAGAAAAACCCCATCATGATCATTGCTACCCAAGCCTACCAAATCACTTGGGAAAAACTACCCGATGATTATATTCTCCCAGATGATCCAGTGGACAATATCTACCAACCAGCCCAAGCCACAGCCCTGACAGAAAGCCTCCAACTAGCCGGTAAACTTCCCCCTAATTGTCTCACACCGACCAACTACGCCATCTGTGCCACTGTAAATGGCAAAATTGTCGTTAAAGCTCCTGATTGGGCTTATATACCGGAAATTCGGGTAACTAAAAAAGAGGTCTTTCGTAGTTATACACCCCAACTCCAGGGAGATATTCCGGTTATTGTGATGGAATTTATTTCTGATACAGACGGAACAGAATATTCCAGTAAACCAACTTATCCACCTGGAAAATGGTTTTTTTATGAAAAAATCTTAAAAGTCCCAAATTATGCTATTTTTGAACCAGATAGCGCTAGTTTAGAGTTTTATAAGTTAAACTCTAATACAGGTTTGTACACTTTGCAGACTCCTCATGAAAACCAACGTTACTGGATAGAGGAAATGAATCTTTATCTTGGTATATGGGAAGGGACAAAAGAAAACCTAACTGGTAAATGGTTAAGGTTGTGGGACGAACAGGGAAATTTATTGTTGTGGAGTTCAGAATTAGTAGGACAAAAACAACAAGAAATTGAACAAGAAAAACAACGTGCGGAACAAGAAAAACAACGTGCGGACAAACTAGCAGCCCAATTAAAAGCATTAGGTATCGAACCAGAAAATTAAAAGTAGGGTGGGTATTACCCACCATATAATTAACCACCAATTACTGCAATACAATCAATTTCTACCAGCACATTTTTAGGTAAACGCGACACTTCTACACAAGCACGCGCTGGGGCTGTATCCTCAGAAAAATATTTTGCATAAACCGCATTTACAGCAGCAAAATCATTCATATCAGCTAAAAATACACCAGTTTTGACCACATCTGCAAATGTAGCTCCTGCTTGTGTCAAAATAGCCTCAATATTGCTCATTACCTGTTCCGTTTGCTTAACTACATCTTCTGTATAAACAACATCACCCAAACTAGGATCTATAGCAATTTGTCCAGCCACAAACAACATTTGTCCAGAAGCGAGAATTGCTTGATTATATGGTCCAACAGGTGCAGGTGCTTTATCAGTACGAATTACTTCACGAGTCATAATATCTATCTCTTTTGGCTCTTTAATTAAAAGTGTTTCTGACTTACCCACTTGACATTATCGCACCTGTGAGGTCAGTATTTTTCTGAAGTGATCAAAACGCAAATTACTTACAGCAGTTCCCGATCTTATGAAGTACAGATATTAATAATAAAACTCTTGTGGTGCGGGCATCTTGCCTGCACAAAGTGTACCTCACTCAAAGCTACTTGCTGTATATATGATATATTTATGGATATGTTTAATATATTGTTTAATATATTGTTTAATATATTGTTTAATATATTGTTTAATATATTGTTTAATATATTGTTTAATATATTGTTTAATATATTGTTTAATATATTGTTTAATATATATGGGCGCACATATTCCCACCATAAATATATAATAGAGAAAAGTCCGGTATTTGTCAAGTAAGCTAAAATGCACCTAATTTATACATTATTTATACATTAGGATGCACAGGGATGTTCACCCCACAAGAGTTAGACTGATTTTAGGTTATACAATTTAAATGATCATTAAATGCTCAACAGCATACCTGGGTCCTGGATAAGTGTGTCAACCCAACTATTGACAATTTTTTTGATTCCTAGTCCTGAAAAAGACTAAATTTAGTGAAGTTAGAAAGAAATTACATATATGTCCATTGAACTACAAGCAGAACTAGGTCAAGCGGTGGAACAACGTCGCAACTTTGCGATTATTTCTCACCCTGATGCTGGTAAAACTACTTTAACTGAAAAACTATTATTATACGGAGGTGCGATTCATGAAGCGGGGGCGGTAAAAGCGCGAAGAGACCAGCGGAAAGTGACTTCTGACTGGATGGCAATGGAACAACAACGGGGTATTTCCGTAACTTCAACGGTATTACAATTTGCCTATTCTAATTGTCAAATTAATTTACTTGATACTCCTGGACACCAAGATTTCAGTGAAGATACTTATCGGACTTTAGCAGCGGCTGATAATGCAGTCATGCTGATAGATGCGGCAAAGGGTTTAGAACCACAAACGCGGAAACTGTTTGAAGTGTGTAAACTTCGCGGCATCCCGATTTTTACCTTTGTGAATAAACTTGATCGTCCGGGCAGAGAACCGATAGAATTATTAGATGAGATTGAGAAAGAATTGGGATTACAGACCTATGCAGTGAATTGGCCTATTGGTATGGGCGATCGCTTTAAAGGAGTTTTTGACCGTCAACAACAGCAAATTCATTTATTTGAACGTAGCGCCCACGGTAGTCGGGAAGCAAAGCAAACTATCATAGATATAGGCGATAGTAAAATTGAGGCATTATTAGAAAAGGAACTTTACCACCAACTTAAAGATGAATTAGAACTATTAGAAGGAGTTTGTCCAGAACTAGATTTAAACTTGGTACACGCTGGCAAAATGACCCCCGTGTTTTTTGGTAGTGCTATGACCAATTTTGGGGTAGAATTATTTCTCAAGAATTTTCTGAACTTTGCTCTCAAACCAGGAACACACAGCAGCAGCGTCGGGGATATTCCTCCTACTTATCCAGAATTTACAGGATTTATTTTCAAACTGCAAGCCAACATGGACCCCAAACACCGAGATAGAGTGGCTTTTGTCCGGGTCTGTACAGGTAAGTTTGAAAAAGATATGACAGTAAATCATGCCCGAACTGGTAAAGCTGTCCGTTTATCCCGTCCCCAAAAATTGTTTGCTCAAGAAAGGGAATCTATTGATGTTGCTTATCCGGGGGATGTAATTGGTTTAAACAATCCAGGTGTTTTTGCGATTGGTGATACAATTTACACAGGTCAAAAGCTAGAATATGAGGGAATCCCTTATTTTTCGCCGGAATTGTTTGCTACATTGAGAAACCCCAACCCTTCTAAATTTAAGCAGTTTCAAAAAGGTGTTTCCGAATTGCGAGAAGAAGGTGCTGTACAAATTATGTATTCAATTGATGAAGCCAAGCGTGAACCGATTTTAGCGGCTGTTGGTCAGTTGCAATTTGAAGTGGTACAGTTCCGCTTACAAAATGAGTATGGTGTAGAAACTATTTTGGATTTATTACCCTACAGTGTTGCGCGTTGGGTCGAAGGGGGTTGGGAAGCTTTAAAGCAGGTAGGACGTTTGTTCAATACTACCACCGTTAAAGATAGTATGGGACGACCAGTATTATTATTCCGCAACGAATGGAATTGTCAACAGTTAGAGGGTGATCATCCAGAGTTGAGATTAACTGCTATTGCTCCTGTTTTTTCTCATCAACAAACAATTGAAACCTAAAGCAGGGGAAATAGGCAAGAACTACCCATTACCAATTACCCATTACCCATTACCAATTACCAATTACCAATTACCAATTACCTATTACCATCTTCAAAATTTTGCATTTTAAATTACCAGGGTATCTCAATAAGCGTGCTTTTGTCACCTAAAACAGATTGGAGTACCAAATTTTCTATGCCTTCTCACGCTGAATCATGTTTACAGGCTGGTTTAGCTGCCCTTAAGCAGGGAAATTACCACACAGCAATAGCTAATCTTGAACCACTGGCCAAAGTTCAAAACCAAGACAGGATTTATTTACAGGCACAAGTTGGGTTAGTTATGTCCTATGCTCGCACAGGTGAGGTCTCTAAAGCGATCGCTCTGTGCCAAAATTTGATTTCTAGTAACCACCCCCAAGTTCAAGAGTGGTCTATACGCGCTCTTGAACACCTATATGAAAGCAAAAAACGGAGGCAAAAATCTTCATCAACGAATAATATACCTGTTTCCAGAGTAAACCCTTCCCGACAACAGCCGCAAAATGGTTATGTTGGTGCTGATAACCATAACAATATCAAACCAGTTAGCATTTATTGGCGGCAAGCTAGACGAGCTAAAGTATGGCAACCTCTTTCCAAACCTAATTTCATTTACTCACAACTAATTGCCTGTTTGACATTTATAGCACTATTTTGGATGTGCAAAGAAATGTTTAAACTAGTATTGGGTTTAATTGCCCAAATTCTATATAAATTGCCATACTTACAGCCTCCCCAGGTTTTATATCATGATCCTAGTTTCTTGATGCTAGGATTATTCCTCATCCTCATGGTATTATCTCCTTGGTTACTCGATTGGTTACTGGGAAAATTTTTGGCTCAGAAAAGGTTATCCAAGGAGAAATTAAATTCCTATAGTCGGGAGACACTGAGGGTATTACAACGTACCTGTCAACAGCGACGCTGGCCTTGTCCCCAACTGAGAATCTTACCAATTTCTGCCCCCATAATCATTAGTTATGGCAACCTACCCCGCACAGCGAGAATAACTGTTAGTCAAGGTTTATTAGAACAATTGGCCAATGATGAAATAGCTGCCATCTATGCTTTAACTTTAGGGCAAATTGGGCGTTGGGATTTTGTGGTCATGTCCCTAATCCTGTTAGTTACCCTACCATTTTATGGATTATATCAGCAAATATCACTTTCGGCAAATCAACATCACAGTAAAATTTGCCAAAGTAAAATTTGGCGTTGGCCAGCCACAGTTTTAGCGGCTATTACTTACGGAATTTGGTTTCTTCTGACTGGTACAGCCTTGCTAAATTCCCGACTCAGGCTTTATCATAGCGATCGCCAAGCTGCAGAAATTACTGGCAATCCCAACGGACTAATTCGGGCATTACTAAAAATTTCCATTGGTGTGGCTCATGATATCAACCTCAAAGAACATACCAGTTGGCAACTAGAAAGCCTGAATCTCCTCGCTCCCGTTGCATATCAACATAGCATAGTTTTAGGTAGTATAGCTGGTCATCTACCCCTTGAATCATTTTTCCAGTGGGAAAACTTTCATCCCTATCGCCAATGGTTGACAATTAATAGTAGTCATCCCTTAATGGGCGATCGCATTGAACGTCTTTGTCAAATAGCTCGCTACTGGCATTTAAACACAGAATTGTACCAAATAACCCCACAACAGCCGATTGTAATCCGTCCCCAATCTTTTTTATTACAAATTGCCCCTTGGTTGGGAATCCCGCTGGGTGTTATATTGGCTGGTCTAACTTGGTTACTTTGGCAAACAGCTTATGCTATGCAGTTGTTAAACTTCAAGTGGATCTATGACGACTGGTATTTTGTCCTGGGTTTTGTGTTAATTGGCTTTAGCATTGGCACAATGATACAGATAAATGCTTTATTTCCCAAGATTAGAGATGTTAACGTCCACAAAAACGAAAACCTCATCAGCCTACTTGCAGATCCGTCTATTTTACCAATTGATAGCATTAAAGTCCGTTTGACTGGTAAACTATTAGGCCGTCCTGGAATTGGTAATTGTCTAGCACCAGACCTGATGCTTCAATCTAGCCAAGGTTTAATGAAATTACATCATCTTCCCGGGTTAGGAAAGTCATTCCACCCTCAAGACCTAATTGGTAAACAGATTGTTGTTAGAGGTTGGTTAAGACGCGGAGGGACTCCCTGGATAGATATCCAAAGCCTAGAAACTCAAGATGGCAAAAAAATCAATAGCCCTCATTCTATTTGGATGCTGGCCATTGCCATTTTAGTTCAAGGTTGGGGTGCTTATATTGTGCTGGTCGGTCATTAGTCCGTTGTCCGTTATTATTAGTAAAAAATTTTTCCCCTTGCCTCTTCCCTTAAAATGTGTTTCATGCTACGATGAGATCATAATATCGGCCTTTAGCTGTTGGCGGAAAAGTTTCTGCGGAACTAGCTACATAGGAAATACCATGATAATGTTAACTAATGGTATTTTATTCTGCGGGCAAGAATTAAGAAGAATGAATTTACTGTGGTGGATAATTGGCTATTAAATTTACAATTCCAAAAATTAAGGTGATATTAACCCACGAGTGCAGTTGTGCTTTCGTGCCAAATAAGCTTGATCCCAATAAAAAACTGTATTCTATAAGTTGATAGTTGGGATTGAAAAATTGGTTTGTGGTGGTTTTAGTCCATAGTATCTATTCAAAAGCCAAAGCCAATTGATTGTTTTTTTTGTCTTGCTCTGTTTATCTGTTTATTCCCAATCTGGAGGTATAGTCCATGTCAATTCGCCTATATATAGGAAATCTGCCCAAAGAAGAAATAGATCGTCAAGAGTTGCAAGCTGTTTTTGCAGAAGAAGGAGATGGTGTCACCACTAAACTAATTAAAGACCGGAAAACAGGCAAATGTCGTGGCTTCGGTTTTTTGACAGTGAATAATGACGAACAAGCAGATCAAATTATTGAAAAATATAATGGTCAATTGTTTAAAGACACACCCATCAAGTTAGAAAAGGCTTTACCAAGAACTAAAGGTGAAGAAGGTGGTGAAGAACAACCACAAACCCCCAAACCAGTTCTTCAAGGTACTAGCGCCCCCGTTCCTAGCAGCAATAAAGAAGGCGGCCGTCGGGAGAAAAGCAAGAAATCTCGACGCGGCGGTGGTGGCGGCGGCAGCAGTGCGCGTGAGACTGCTGCAAATGTTGAAACTGAAGCAATTCGTCCAGATCCCCGTTGGGCGGCGGAGTTAGAAAAGCTCAAGGAAATGTTGGCTGCACAAGCGACCAACTAGATTGTTTGTTTAATCAATACGCTTTAAGAATTATTCTTAAAGCTGTTTAGCATACCGACTTCCTGGAAAGCTAGTCTGAAAAGGAAGTTATGGTTATATTAACGTATCTATAATTCATGAATTGCTTATACAATATATATATGATATTACAAATACTATATTATTAAGAATAAGCGCATTTATATAGATCCAAATTTAGTTATTAACGTAACTTGCTAGTTAGGCACATTGTCAGAATCAGAATGTCCAAGATTAAAGGATAAACAGGATGAAAACAGGGGTTTTATCACCAATTACCCATTACCCATTACCCATTACCCATTACCCATTACCAGTCTCAACTAGATAACTAGCAACTTGAGTTATTATACAAGTTATTACACATAAGTGCTGTGATTAGTATGACTAGTTGAGCCTGTAGGAATTTATTTTGTCTCCAGGTAAAGCCCAAATCCCCTTAACAAGCAGTGCAGGTAGCCAGACATGGTTATTTGCACTGCTTAGTTTTTGGGGTTTTTTCAGGCTTGAGAGCATAATTACACAAAATTTGGAATTTTTTGCGAAAACTGTAGCTAACGTAACAAAACTTATGGAAATATAATAATAGTATAAGTGAACACACTTGGCTAAATTAAATTAGTGCTTTTTGAACATGATGGCAATTGGAGTGATGTTTTCAGGGATTTAACTTTGTTGTATTTGGTTTGATGGAAATTATTGTAATTATTTGAAACGCGCAAATCATGAATTAGAAATATCTAAGAGGATGCAGCGTTGCGACTTGAGATAGGTTTTATCATGGTCTAACTAGTATATCATGATAGATAATATTTGGTTTTCAATGTAAAAAGATAGATATTTCTATCTATAGAAGGTATTAAATCTAAATATAGAATGTGGGAGAGGTTAACCAATATTTTGGCAATAATCAAAATAGAATATTAATCATTCAAAGTTCCCAAAAAACACAGATTTCAGTTTAATAAGCACAAGTTTAAAACTCACTTCTATCTTGTTAAAATTAGGAAAATCACAAATCTATGAAAGCTACCACAAAAAAACACATTGCCTTAATTTCAGTTCACGGTGATCCAGCAATTGAAATAGGTAGAGAAGAGGCAGGAGGACAAAATGTTTATGTCCGTCAAGTGGGTGAAGCCCTGGCACAGCTAGGATGGCAAGTGGATATGTTTAGCAGGAGAGTCAGTGCTGATCAAGAAACGATAGTAGAACATAGCTCTAATTGTCGGACCATTCGCTTAACAGCAGGTCCTGTGGAATTTGTGCCAAGAGATCATGGTTTTCAGTATTTACCAGAATTTGTAGATCAGTTAATAAAATTCCAGAAAGAAGCGGGGATTAATTATGATTTGGTTCATACTAACTATTGGTTATCTGGTTGGGTAGGAATGGAATTGAAAAAAAGGCAAGGAATTAAACAGGTTCATACCTACCATTCCTTAGGAGTGATCAAATACAAGACCATAGAAAATATTCCGCTGGTAGCAAGTCAACGTTTATTAGTGGAAAAAGAAATATTAGAAACAGTAGAAAGAATTGTTGCCACTAGTCCCCAAGAACAGGAACATATGCGATCGCTTGTTTCCCAAAAAGGGGAAATTGATATTATTCCCTGTGGTACAGATATTCAGCAGTTTGGTTCAGTGACCAGAGAAGCAGCCAGAACCAGATTAGAAATTGCTCCAGAAACTAAAGTGGTGTTATATGTAGGTAGATTTGACCCCCGGAAAGGCATAGAAACCTTAGTGCGAGCAGTAGGGGAATCTAAATTCTATGAGTCGAAACAATTGCAATTGATTATTGGTGGTGGTTGTACACCAGGTAATAGTGATGCTAAGGAACGCGATCGCATAGCAGGAATTGTTAACGAGTTGGGCATGGACGAATGTACGTCTTTACCAGGCTGTTTGAGCCGAGAGATATTACCATCTTATTACGCCGCAGCGGATGTTTGTGTAGTTCCTAGTCACTACGAACCCTTTGGACTTGTAGCTATCGAGGCCATGGCCTGTGGTACACCTGTAGTCGCTAGTGATGTCGGTGGCCTGCAATTTACCGTAGTTAATGAAGAAACTGGTTTATTAGTACCACCACAAAATGTCCCTGCTTTTAATCATGCTATTGATCAAATTCTCAGTGATCCTCAATGGCAGCAAGAATTAGGAAAAGCAGCTAAAAAGCGTGTTAGTGATAAATTTAGCTGGCATGGTGTAGCTAGTCAGCTAGATAAACTATATACCCAACTGTTGCAGCAATCCGTGAGAGAACCTGCATTAGTTGGTAAATAGGCAAAAATGACCAATTACCAATTACCAATTACCAATCACCAATGACCAGATCATTGGTGCATAGTTGTAAGATAGGAAAGGATTAACTAAGCTCCAAAAGCTCTAAACATACTTGCAGTTAGATGGTAAGATGATGGAAGTTCAAGAAATCAAAAAATTCCCTAAACCCAGGAAACCAGACAGCGAATCTCAAAATTTTCAGCACGTTAAGATTCTTGACTGTAACCAACCAGTGTGTAGAGTGATTTGTGAGTGTTGGCACTGCAAACAAGGGATATTATCTGAGGTAGACGTATCATCTTCGCAGTATTTAGAGGTAGAATGTCCAAATTGTGGCAGAAGCGCCGTCAGGTTAATGGCAGAAAAGGTGATTTCTACTACACCTATCCCCTCACCCTGGCAATAAACAGCATTCAGCTTCAACAGATACATAACTGCTGATACTCGGATAACTGATTTTTGTTAAAGGATGTTTTAAAAGAAAATGGCCATTTATGGCTAATCTTGACAAACATCCTCTAAAACCGATTTATTTAGATTTACTTTTGAAAACCCTTTTATTATAGTTCACGCAGAAGCGCGGAGGTTGCAGAGGCAGAAGAAAAGGAAATTTTTGCACATACAGCAGTTTTCGATATTCACAAAGTACAGATATTAATGATAAAACTCTTGTGGTGCGGGCATCTTGCCCGCACAAGGTGTAATATATAGTGTAATATATATATTATATAGAATTGCGCAGTTCCCGATATTCACAAAGTACAGATATGAATGATAAAACTCTTGTGGTGCAGGCATCTTGCCCGCACAAGGTGTAATATATAGTGTAATATATATATTATATAGAATTGCGCAGTTTTCGATATTCACAAAGTACAGATATTAATGATAAAACTCTTGTGGTGCGGGCATCTTGCCCGCACAAGGTGTAATATATAGTGTAATATATATATTATATAGGATTGCGCAGTTTTCGATATTCACAAAGTACAGATATTAATGATAAAACTCTTGTGGTGCAGGCAAGATGCCCGCACAAGGTGTAATATATAGTGTAATATATATATTATATAGAATTGCGCAGTTCCCGATATTCACAAAGTACAGATATTAATGATAAAACTCTTGTGGTGCAGGCATCTTGCCTGCACAAGGTGTAATATATAGTGTAATATATATATTATATAGGATTGCGCAGTTCCCGATATTCACAAAGTACAGATATTAATGATAAAACTCTTGTGGTGCAGGCATCTTGCCCGCACAAGGTGTAATATATAGTGTAATATATATATTATATAGAATTGCGCAGTTCCCGATATTCACAAAGTACAGATATTAATGATAAAACTCTTGTGGTGCGGGCATCTTGCCCGCACAAGGTGTAATATATAGTGTAATATATATATTTATTATATAGGATTGCTATGTAATCAGTTATTTTAGCCAAAAATAAATCAAAAGGGAAATTAAATGTGTCTACATTAAATCAATTTCAAAGTGAATTTTTCAATATTTTCAATAATCAGAACTTCTATGAAGGCAAAACTTATTTAGAATATATTGCCGAACCCCAAACTAATGATGAAGATAATATTGTTGATACTAAAATAGTTTTACCATTGCTGCTTGCTTTAGGTTTTGATTCAGGAGATATCGCTAAAAATACCACAACCAATGGCAAAGATAGCAGTCGTCCAGATTTTCAAATTAAATTAGCAAGTGGTAATATTCGCTGTTTTTTAGTAGAAGATAAACATACTGCCTATAATATTCAAAAATCTGAACCTTTACAACAACTAATAAGTTATGCACCCAGTCGCGGTTATGATTTAGGATTACTTTGTAATGGTAAATTATTATTAGGTTGGGATATTTCTGAGCCTAATTCTCCCAGTCCGGTTTTACATTTGGATCTTGAGCAAATTGTCCAAACTTATCATGATCATGGTGGTATTTCTGGCTTAAATAATGCCCAAATTCAAGATTTAAAAACTTTATATAGACGATTTAATAAACTCAATTTTGAAAATATTGAAAGTTTAATTCAAGATATTGGTAAACCAGAGAATGAATGGTTAAATAATGCCAAATCTCAGGTTAATACTCCTAATTTTGATGAATTACTAATTTTAGATATTAAAGCCGCAATTCTCCTGTTAGAAGAAGATGTTTTATATCAATTACAATTATTACTAGAAGAATATGATCAATATTGTCAAAATAAATATTTGCCTAATATTCATGCAACTGAACAAAATTATCAAGAGACAGCAACTAAAATTTTAGATCGTCTGAGAAATCAGATTTTAAATTATTTACGTGCTTATGGAGTATTAGAAGTTGAGGAATTTTCCGAAATTGTAGAAAAATTGCTTGAATTTGCCGATAAATCTCAAGGTTCAATTCAAGAATTAGAACAAATATTTTTAAATAAATTAATCAATGCTCAAGCTAAAAAAATAGCACAGAAAAATCAAAATTCTCCTAAAAATATAGAAGGTATAAAAGGAGTACAATTAGATTTAATTCCTACAATTTCAGAAACCAAAAAACAGGAACTAGGAATTAAAGTCACAGAAGAAAAGAAAATTACTAAACTTGATCCAAAATTAATTGAATTATTACGAGAATATGAAAGAATTGTATTTGATTGGAAAGACTGGCAAGCAAAGCAAAATTTAACTTATGATACCGCAATTAAAACCCATCAATATTTTATATCTTGGCGTAATTTAGTTAGTAAAACCATTTTACAAGGTGCAAATGAAGATAAATTAAAAACTGAATTTGCTAGACAAACTGCTTATGTTTATGTCATTCGTCTTTTAATGGTAAGAATTTGTGAAGATAAAAAATTAATTAATCGTAAATTTTCCAATGGAGGGTTTAAATATTGGAAGGAAGAAGTCGAACCAAGATATTTAGATCTAGCGCAAGGAATGTCTATGGATTATCTTTTAGAAATGTCCTATCGTTCTGCTCAAAATATCTATGCTCATTTCTTCAATAGTGCGGATTTATTTAATTGGTATCGCATTAATTCTAATACTTTAATTAAGGTTTTACATATTCTTAATCGCTTTAATTTACAAGAAATTGATAGCGATATTATTGGGATGGTTTATGGTAGATATGTAGAAGAAGGAAAACATGAACAAGGTAGATATTTTACACCTAAAGAAGTTGTAGAATATATTTTAGATGCTATTGGGTATAAATCCGATAATCCTGATATTCGTGATCAAAAATTATTAGACCCCGCAGGAGGTTCTGGTAGTTTTTTAGTTCATGCTGCACGTCGTTTAATTAATTCCTATCGTTCTCGGAAAACTAATACTATTCCTGTGGAATATGTTCCTGCGATTATTCAACAAGTGAAAGATTGTTTATTTTGTTTAGATATTAATCCTTTTGCTTGTTATTTAGCTGAAACTAATTTATTAATTCAAGTGGTTGATTTACTCCAACAAGCGAAGGAAGCAGGTAAGTTACAAGAATGTACCATAGATAGATTTAATGTATATAATACGGATTCTTTGTTATTACCAAAATCACAAGAAATTAGAACTCCTTTACTTAATCCTATTTTAGATTTAGAACTTTCTACTGTTGCCCAAATTAAAACTAAAACGGGTAAATTTATTGATGGTTTTGATTTTGTCGTGGGCAACCCTCCTTATGTAAAAGCTGATGAACCTGGAGCAGATATTTATCGTCGAGAAATTGAAAATTCTGGAAGATTTACCACACTTCATGAAAAATGGGATCTGTTTGTTCCATTTGTGGAACTTGCTTGTCAAGCTACTAAGGATTTAGGTAAAATTGGCTTAATTGTTTCTAGGGGTATTCAAACTAATAATTATGCGGAATTACTCCGAGAATATATTGCTGAAAATCTGACTATTAAACAAGTAGATTTTTTTAATAATGTGAAAATTTTCTCTGATGCTGTTGTTAACAATACTATTTTTATTTTAGAAAATATTGTTCCAGAAAATAATTATCAAGTAAAAAGATTTCTCCACAATGGGTTATTTACAGAAATTCAAGAAATTGATCCTTTGAATCAATATGAATATAAAGGTAAGGTTTTTAGACAGTTTGTAGTTAATGATAATTTTGCAGACGTTACTTATTTAGAAGATATTTGTTATTGTAGTAAAGCAATGGTTTTACATTCAGAATCAGGAGAATTTAAAAAAGATGATTTGATTTCTCAAGTAGAAACTAATATTCATATTCATAAATATATAGATGGTGAAAATTTAGTTAGAGAGTTTACAATAGACAAAATTAGATATTTAGAATGGGGTACGTCTCGTGTACCTAATAATATTAGTAGAGCAACAATTCCTGAATTATATAATTATCCTAAAATCCTGTTTGGGATGACTTCATTTCCTACCTATGATCGAGGAATAATAGCAGGAGATGGGTTTTATGTTCCTGATAGTGTGAGAATTTGTGTCAGATGGGATGATGTTTATAAAGTTAAACGTTTAGAGAAAGAAAAAAGACAAATGTATGAACTTTCTAAAAAACGTCAAAAACTTCTGGGAGATGGAAAAGGTAAGAAATTACAAATTTATCAATATGCAGAAGAAAAACTAGAAATGGCCAAAAAATTTGATTTAAGATATATTGCTGCTATTCTTGCTTCTAGTTTTGGGAAACGCTTTTTACTATTGAATAACCGTGATGAAAATATTATGACTGTTAATAGTGAAACTCAAATAGCTAAGAGTAGAATATATCCTGATGATTTAAAGGAATTTCCTATTAAAAATATTTCTTTAGCAGCACAACAACCATTTATTAATGGTGTCAATAATTTAATAACATGGAATTGGCAGTTATATGAATTAACACAATTAGGACATAAAATTAAGTTTGATTATAGTGATAATAAACCCATAGTTGAAGTGAATTTTTTACAAGTTTTTGAAAATCTCAATTTACCTTGTTGGAATTTTTTAAACGCTGAACCACACAGATTTGAAATTATTGGATCACGTGATCAACCAATCACTAAAATTAAAATCAAAGATGATAAAATTTTTAATGGTCGTCAAGAGTTAATCTTTTCAGAAAGTACAATTGTTTTACAATTCCTGCAAATTTATCTACAACAGTATGAAAAACGGGGTTTAACTTGGACTAATTTAATCCAAGAAGGTAAAATACCTAAAACAGATGTAGATATTCAGAAAATATTTGCTGAATGCACTCGGTTAAAAACGGAAATATGTGATACAATCACAAATATTAGTTCAATTTATAGAAAATTAGATAAAATGGTGAATGATCTATATAATTAGTACAATTAGCTCTTAAAATTAACCAACCTAACCAACCTAAATTATAAAAGAGATTAATTGTTTTGCAACCCCTTGATTTTACAGCTTTAACCGCTGCTTGTAGCGAAATTCGCACTAACTGGCTACCTGCACGCACAGAACAAGTATATCAGCGCGATCGCTTTACCATTGCGATCGCTTTACGAACCTTAAAACATCGGGGTTGGTTAGATATTTCTTGGCATCCCCAAGCCGCTCATATTTGTATCAGCGAACCACCGCCACGACACCCAGATACTTTTACATTTAGTCAGCAGCTAAGACATCAATTAGGTGGGTTGGCCTTAGTGGCAATTGAGGCTATTTCTCCGTGGGAGAGGGTAATTGATTTACAATTTGCCCCTCGTCCAGGAGAAAGTGCGCTTTATCACCTCTATGCTGAAATTATGGGTAAGTATAGCAATGTAATTTTAACTGATGCTAGTAACGAAATTATCACTGCTGCCCATCAAGTTAGTCAACAACAATCTAGTGTGCGTCCCATTCAAACGGGACAAAATTACGAAAAACCGCCAAAATTGGCGGGAAAAACCCCCAACTTAACCGAATCTCTAGAACGCTGGCAAGAACGGGTAAGTTTAGTACCAGGGGAAATTAAGCGCCAATTACTTAAAAGTTATAGTGGTTTAAGTTCGGCTTTATTAGAGACAATGTTACTAAATGCTCAGATTTTACCTGATAAAAATACCGACGTATTAACCCCTAAAGATTGGCAAAATTTATTTGAATGTTGGCAAGAATGGTTACAAGCTTTAGAATCAGGGCAATTTAAACCGGCTTGGACAAAAACCGGGTATACAGTTATGGGTTGGGGTGCAGTCAAACCCACAAAGAGTATTCAAGAGTTACTTTACCGTTATTATTCTGATCATCTGAATCAACAGTTATTTGTGCAACTGCGACATCAGTTAGTTCAGAAATTAGCGCATATTCTAGCCAAATTACGTATTAAAGCACAGACTTTTAGCGATCGCTTGCAACAATCAGACCAAGCGGAAGAATATCGGCAAAAAGCCGATTTATTAATGGCAAACCTGCATCAATGGCAACCAGGAATGCAGAATATAATCTTACCAGACTTTGAAACAGAAAAGCCTATATTAATTGCTCTTTTACCAGATAAAAACGCTGTTCAAAATGCCCAAAAGCTTTACAAACAGCATCAAAAGTTAAAACGCGCCCGTGGGGCTGTCGAACCGCTGTTATTTGCAGTGCAGACAGAAATTGATTATTTAGAACAAGTAGAAGCCGCAATTTCTCAGATAGATAACTACCAAAACCCAGAAGATTTACAGGCGTTAGAAGAAATCCGCGACGAACTAATTGACCAAAAATACTTAGAAGACCTAGAATACCGCAGCCGTAGCAGCAACGACACCCCCGGTACTAATTTTCATCGTTACCGCAGTCCCAGTGGCTTTGAAATCCTCATTGGTCGGAATAACGTTCAAAATGACCAATTGACATTCCGTGTCGCTGGAGACTATGATTTATGGTTTCACGCCCAAGAAATTCCGGGTAGTCATGTGCTTTTGCGTCTAGAACCGGGTACAATTGCCGAAGAAGCTGATTTACAATTTACCGCCAATTTAGCCGCTTACTTCAGCCGAGCCCGTCAAAGTGACCAAGTACCAGTAGTGTACACCCAACCCAAGCACGTCTACAAACCCAAAGGAACTAAACCAGGACTGGTAGTTTATAAACACGAAACAATTATTTGGGGAAAACCGCAAGTATTAGTCAGTGGTTAGTTATTAGCAGGTTATTAACCTCCTCTTCTTTCCGCAAATAGAAAGTCTATTCACCCACAGACAGATATTTTTTCAGATATTTTCATCAAAAATTTGTACTGGCTGTTACAATCTTGTTAAGAAAAGTTGCCCGTTGAATTTTAGGAACGCGCAATTTGGTTTTGACTCTACTAAGAAGACAACACGAACAACGTTTTTTTTGCAGACCAGCCTGTGGGAGGGCTGGTCTTTTTGTTGACGTGGAAGCTTAGAAACTGAAAGTAGTTCTTAAAGCACCAATGACCACACTATCATTATCCTTATCCTTATTGTGATCTGGGGCTGTTAACCAAATTACAGCAGGAGTAATGGTGATATTGTCGCTAACTTTATATTGATAAAATCCTTCAATATGATAAGAGGTATTTGGGTCTTTTGTTACTCCAGCAGCAGTAGCAGTAGAATTTGTCACCTTTGGTTCCATACCAACTATAACACCAGCCAAGTTACCTTTTTTACCCAAATCTGGTAAGCCTAAAGTAACAGCATAGTTCCAAATTTCCGCCTTTCCCTTAGTACCTGTCAAGACTTGACTATTGGTATATCCAGCCCAACCACCGACAACAAGTTTATTGCCAATACCTAAAGATGTTTGTACACCATAGGAATTACTGGAAAATTTTTCGCCACCAAAGTCAGAGGTCGCGTTATTACTACCTGTAACGAGTGGTTGGTTATAGGAATTGATATAAGTCAAACCAAGAGCAGTACGACTACTGGGCTTTACAGTTAACTGGGCTAAAGCACCGTAGGGACCATTAAACAAACCATTTTCAGGGGTGGGTTGATTAGCATTAGGAGTCAAATAGCCTAAACTGAGGGCTAATTTCTTACCAAACTGATGATTAATTCCTAGTCCTGTACCACTTAGTTGACCATAAATTGCGTTTCTTGTGCCAAAAGTTGACAAAGCCCCAAAGGCAGCATCACCATCAAAAAGGTTAACTGTATTGGTAAGATCATCTGCTGCCCCTCCAGTAGCAATGAGTTTTGCTTGTGTATTTTTGCCAAGAGGAAAGGTATAGGATAAAGTTGCTAGTCCAAAATTATTACTGGGACTACCACTAGCAAAAAACAAGTTTCCTTCTGGAGTCTGAATATCGGGACTCTTGATATTATTGCTTTCCAACCTCGTCAGCAGTGTATCTTGTCCTGTAAAGCTGCTGACAAAATCCAGTCTGGTTCTTGCCCCTAAAGTGGTATTTTTATCAGGAATATCCGCACCATTAACTTTTTTACCGGAGACAACATCACTAACAACTGCTACAACCTGTCCTTGTAGCTTGGTGGTAGTTGAAAATTGATTAGCTTCTAATTCAGTGGTTTTCGCTTCTACAGTGTCTACACGCCCTTTTAAAGTGGCTAGTTCTGAGGAAAAGTCCTTTTGTAATTTTTGGATTGTTGCTAAATCTTGCTTTGATACTAAATCACTGGTAGCAGTGGCAATTAGTTCATTTACCCGATCTAAACAAGCATTTAAACCTGCTGCAAACTCATATCGTGATAACGCTCTATTACCACGGTAGGTATTATTAGGATAACCTGCGGCACATCCGTAGCGTTCTACTAATGATTGTAACGCTTGAAACGCCCAATCATTAGGTTGCACATCGGATAATTGAGATACGGAGGTAACTTGTGACATCACCTCTTGTTGATTGTTTTTATTCAATTGTTGGGAATTAGTATCAGCCTGGAGTTGATTATTTGCTGGTATTTCCTCAGCCCAAGCCCCAGAACTTAAGCATAGTATAGCACTGATGACAGCGGAACTAGCTAGTAAATATGTTGAGAACTTTTGCATTTTTCTTCACACCCGTTTTTGCAGTAGATGATGCTATACCTGATCTAAAAGTAGCATAGCTATCAATAATTCTTGTCAATATACTAACATTTAACAGTTCCATGTAGATTTTCTAACCCAGGAAAGTTAAGAAATCTTTATGAAATGGGAAAATTAAAATCCTACTACACAGCAGTATTACCTCAAATGCCAAAAAAGTTTGTAATTCTTGATACGATAATCATGTTTTTTACTAGTTACTTATCAATTTTGTGAGAATGAATCTCATTATAAGATACAATGCCAATGAAGTTTTATGATCAAGGATAAACTATGAAGAGTCATAGACAAGTCGCAGCAAATATCAGAAAAAGAAATTTCTTACCCATAATTGCGTTGGTAATATTATCAGCAATTTATGGATGCAATACTACTAATAGTAGTAAAATTGTTAATGAAGAAGCAACACCAGCACAAAAACTACCAAAGACTAAAGTAGTTACAACATTCTTACCTGTTTATTTATTTACTAAAGCGGTAACTGGAGATGTAGCAGAAGTAGATATTCTAGTCCAACCTGGTACGGAAGTACACGAATATCAAGGAACACCAGCAAATGTAAAAGCGATCGCTACAGCCAATGTAGTGATAAAAAATGGTTTAGGGTTGGAAGAATTTCTGTCTGATACAATTAAAAATGCCGGAAATTCCCAATTAGTAGAAATTGATGTGAGTAAAGGTATTGAACCTATTAATAAAATTTCCCCGATAGATAAGACAGTGGGAGGAGAAGATGATCATGATCATGAACACAGATTTGGAAATCCCCATATTTGGTTAGATCCAGTTTTAGCAAAACAGCAAATCATCAATATTCGAGATGGTTTAATTATCGCAGATCCAGGGAATAAAGCCAATTACCAAACTAATGCAGCGACATATATCCAGAAACTAGATAATTTAAATAATGAATTTCAACAGACTTTGAAAAAAACACCAAACTGCACTTTTATAACTTTTCATGATGCTTTTCCCTACCTTGCGAAACGCTATAACCTGAAACAAGTAGCAGTAGTAGAAATTCCCGAAAAGCAACTTTCACCCACAGATGTCCAAAAAGTAGTGAATACAGTTAAAAAATACAAAACTAAAGCCTTATTTAGTGAACCCGGTTTAGATAACAAATTACTGACAAGTATTTCCCAAGATTTGCAGTTAACTGTGAGGACATTAGATTCTTTAGAAACTGGTGATACCAATCCAGATTATTATTTTAAAGCTATGAAAACTAATTTGCAAAGTTTAGCTTCTGGGTGCAAGTAATGATTATCTAATCATTAGAGGTTGTTGGAAAAGCCATAAAATTTATAAATAAAACCCTCTCCTCTTAGGGGGTTAAGTATTAAGGCTTTTGGGGTTTTAGAAAATACTTCTCAAACATCCTCTGAGGGTTTTAGTAATGCTAAACCCATGAATAAATCAAATCCTAACTGACATGATCAACAAACAAACAGAAATTACATTACCAATATTAAAAGTTTCCGGTTTAACAGTCTACCAAGGTAAATATCTAGCTGTGCGAGATGTTTCTTTTGAATTATTACCAGGAACAGATACAGCTATAGTTGGTCCAAATGGTGCAGGAAAAAGCACTTTAATCAAAGCTATTTTAGATTTAATTCCCAGAAGTGCAGGGACAATTGAAGTTTTCGGTCGGCCAATTTCTAGATTAGGAAATTTGCGTAATTTTTTGGGTTATATGCCACAAAACTTTATTTTTGATCGCAGTTTTCCCATTTCCGTTAGTGAATTAGTAGCTTTGGGAATAGGTGACAGAAAAAACTCATTTTTTTCATCTTTCTCATTTTGGCAAACAAAGCGAGAAACATTAGCAGCAGTTACAGCAGCTTTACATCGTACTGATGCCTATCGCTTACGCAATCAAGCTATTGGAACACTTAGCGGTGGTCAACTTAAACGAGTATTATTGGCCTATTGTTTAGTAAGTCCGCGCAAACTGTTAGTATTAGATGAAGCTTTTGCAGGGGTAGATGTTCAAGGGACAACAGATTTTTATGCGTTATTAAATGAATTAAAACGAGAAGAAAATTGGACAGTGTTGCAAGTTTCCCATGATATTGATATGGTAAGCCGTCATTGCGATCGCGTCATCTGTCTGAATCAAACTCTTGTTTGTTCTGGTAAACCAGAAATAGCCCTTTCTCCGCAAAATCTCTTAGCTACCTATGGTCCAGGTTTTAGTCGTTATGAACATCATCATTAAGTGAGGTAATGGGTAATGGGTAATGGGTAATGGGTAATAGGTAATAGGTAATAGGTAATGGGTAATGGGTAATGGGTAATTATCATGATTTCGTGAATTTATTGCAATTTCCTTTTATGCAGCGTGCCATTATTGGTGCTGTATTAATGGGAATATTGGGCGGTTTATTAGGTAGTTTTGTGACCTTACGTCAACTGTCTTTTTTTAGTCATGCTGTTGGTCATGCAGCCTTAGTAGGTGTAGCATTAGGCGTGTTACTCAATACTAATCCTACTTGGATGTTACTACCTTTTACTTTAATTTTCGGGGTTTTTGTTCTTTATTTGATTGACAAAACAGATTTAGCCAGTGATAGTGTTCTCAGTATAGTCCTATCTGGAGCATTAGCGATCGGTGTCATCCTCACCAGTTTTATTAGAGGATATCGCGGTAACTTAATGGGTGTCTTATTTGGCGATATTTTAGCCATAGATCACACAGATTTAATTTTAACGCTGCTGGTACTCGTCTCTAGTAGTGTTTTTCTATTATCAACGCTACAACAACAAATATTATTAACTCTCAATCCCGATGTTGCCCAAGTACAAGGAGTACCTGTGCAAATTTATCGTTATGGATTCGTTATTTTACTTTCCCTTGCCGTAGCCGTAGCGATTAAAGCTGTTGGTGTTCTGCTCGTGAATGCGTTTTTAGTGATTCCCGCGGCTACAGCCAAACTCATGAGTCACCATTTCAGCCGTTTTCTGATTCTATCGGTGGTTGTCGGCTCTAGCAGTAGTATCGCGGGAATGATGGTTTCTGGCTTGTTTAATCTGGCTTCTGGACCGAGTATTGTCTTTGTGCAGTTTCTCTTATTTGTGGTTGTGTTTACCTGGGTTAAATTGACAATCAAAAGCAGTTAAAAATTTTTTTGTAAAACCCCTTGACTAATCTTTTTCCCTATGCTAAAGTTAGTAAACGTGGTCAGTAATAAAGCCCACGCCGGGATAGCTCAGTTGGTAGAGCAGAGGACTGAAAATCCTCGTGTCACGAGTTCAAGTCTCGTTCCTGGCATTCAATCAAATTAACACCAACACAACTGCGCCAATTTTTGTAGATCCTACAGAAACATCATCAGAGCTAAAGGACTGACTATAAACCTCGTAAATATATCGTAAATATAATACAGCATTTTCCGATATTATGAAGTACAGACATTAAGCATAAAAATCTTGTGGTGCGGGCATCTTGCCCGCATAAATTCTACCTCACTCAATACAGCATTTTCCGATATTATGAAGTACAGACATTAAGCATAAAAATCTTGTGGTGCGGGCATCTTGCCCGCATAAATTCTACCTCACTCAATACAGCATTTTCCGATCTTATAAAGTACAGACATTAAGCATAAAAATCTTGTGGTGCGGGCATCTTGCCCGCATAAAGTCTACCTCACTCAATACAGCATTTTCCGATCTTATAAAGTACAGACATTAAGCATAAAAATCTTGTGGTGCGGGCATCTTGCCCGCATAAAGTCTACCTCACTCAATACAGCATTTTCCGATCTTATAAAGTACAGACATTAAGCATAAAAATCTTGTGGTGCGGGCATCTTGCCCGCATAAAGTCTACCTCACTCAATACAGCATTTTCCGATCTTATAAAGTACAGACATTAAGCATAAAAATCTTGTGGTGCGGGCATCTTGCCCGCATAAAGTCTACCTCACTCAATACAGCATTTTCCGATCTTATAAAGTACAGACATTAAGCATAAAAATCTTGTGGTGCGGGCATCTTGCCCGCATAAATTCTACCTCACTCAATACAGCATTTTCCGATCTTATAAAGTACAGACATTAAGCATAAAACTCTTGTGGTGCGGGCATCTTGCCCGCATAAATTCTACCTCACTCAATACAGCATTTTCCGATCTTATAAAGTACAGACATTAATCATAAAACTCTTGTGGTGCAGGCATCTTGCCCGCATAAAGTCTACCTCACTCAATCTCAACTTGCTGTATAATTCTGATTCCGTTCTTGCCTAAGTTGTAATTTCTTTAAAAGCGTAAAATAAACGCCTAAAATGCGCCCTGCTGGAATTGAACCAGCCTGAAGACGAATTATGAGTTCGTTGCCTCCCCAATCGGCCAAGAGCGCTTATTCACATGGATTTCAACCTCGCACTTTTTGGTTTAACCAGTGATTCTCGATCTTACATTAACCATAATACACTATCTGACTATAATTTGGCAACCCATGAACAATTATTAATCACGTTTAAATGCTCAACATCTGATCAACTATGTAATGGGGTGAATTTTTTCAGTATTGACAAACCCAAACTTTAAAATTCCTAATCCTAATAGCATATAGTAGCATATAGATTAAACAAATATTCAATCCTATTTACCCCAGTTGCTAGTTATTTAAACTGAGGATAGTCATGAGTAATACCATGACTACACCAAGAGAAAATTCTAGGACTTACCTGCTACCTGTTCCCTTTATGTCATAATTTATTAGCAATGCAAATCAATACTACTGTACTCCTGACCTTAATTTTGTTAACCCTGATGTTGGGAGCAAGTTCTGCAAGTGGTTTTTTAGGATTCAAATTGGGAAGTGACGCACTCAAAGGTGTCACTACACCAGATGGTCGTCCCGTTAATAAATTTAACAGCAGCAAGAGTAATAACCCCCAACAGGGAACTGAAAGTTTCCTAAAAGAGGAAGATATTCTCAAAGCTGTCAAGTCAAGAATTAACAGTAAAAAACAAGGTAACAAACCAGAAAAGTCAGCAGAAGAAGAAGAGATTAAAACCAGCAAACCCCAGAGACAGGAAAAACCCAAACAACCAGCACCAGAAACCCTACAACCAGGATTTCCTGTTTCTGCTGAAAGTGAAGGCGTAACTATGTCTGTACAGTCTGTGCGCTATTCTGGAGGTGATTTATTGCTAAGAGTCAATATGCAAAATAAAGGCACTGATTCTGTACGGTTTCTCTATAGCTTTTTAGATATTACTGACGATAAAGGAAGAACCTTGAGTGCAATTACAGAAGGTTTACCCGCAGAATTGCCCGCCAAAGGAGCAGAATTTAAAGGTACAATTAGCATTCCCACAGCTTTACTTGATGATGTCAAGCAGATATCTCTGTCTTTAACTGATTATCCAGCCCAAAGACTTAAGTTACAATTGTCTGATATTCCTGTAGAGAAAGGTAATTAACATTCAATTTGGGATTTGGGATTTGGGATTGTATTTTTTATACTTCAGCCTCAAAAACCAAAAATCAAAAAATTTCTTTCCCCTGTGGGCAATTTATATACTATCTTAGACAGTGAGCGCTTTTTCTACCTTAACTTGGACGGATACGGGACTACGATTTTGTAGCGTACTAGTGCTGATTGCTATCAATGCCTTTTTTGTAACGGCAGAGTTTTCAATGGTGACAGTGCGACGGACACGCATTCAACAGTTAGTGCAAGCTGGTGACATCCGAGCGATCGCTGTGGAAACATTACAACGTAGTATTGATAGACTACTATCCACAGCCCAACTAGGTATTACCCTTTCTAGTCTGGCACTGGGTTGGATTGGAGAAAGTACAATTGCTGTATTAGTAGAAAAATGGCTTGACTCCTGGCCTTTACCTTTGAGAATTAATAACTTACTAGCGCATTCTTTATCAGTCCCCATTGCCTTTTTTGCCATTGCTTACCTACAAATCGTTTTAGGCGAATTGTGTCCCAAATCAGTGGCTATGTTATATTCAGAACATCTAGCTAAATTTTTAGGTCCATCAGTTAAAGCAATAGTCCGCTTTTTTAGTCCCTTTATCTGGGTTCTTAATCAATCAACCCAATGGCTATTACAATTGTTTGGAATTAAATACATAGGTCAAAGTTGGCGACCTCCAGTTACACCCGAAGAATTACAATTAATTATAGCTACGGAACGAGAATCTACAGGTTTAGAAAATGCAGAACGAGAACTGTTAAATAATATTTTTGAATTTGGGGATATTACCGCCGAAGATATCATGATTCCCCGCACTAGCATTATTGCTTTACCCATAACCGCCACCTTTCACATATTACTTGAAGAAATAACATCTACTGGTCACTCTCGCTATCCTATCATTGGCGAGTCTTTAGACGACATTTGTGGCATAGTCTACTTTCAAGATTTAGCACAACCCTTAGCCTTAGGAAAAATTACACCAGACACACAAATCAGACCTTGGATGCGTCATCCTCGATTTGTACCAGAACAAACTCTCTTAAGTGAACTTTTGCCAATGATGCAGCAAGAGAAAGCAACCATAGTCATGGTAGTTAATGAATTTGGCGGCATTGTGGGACTAGCGACCATTCAAGATATCATTGCTGAGATTATTGGTCATGCAGGTGAATCTAATAGTAGCAATGATTTACTCATTCAAATGCTAGACCAACGGACATTTTTAGTCCAAGCACAAATTAATCTAGAAGAAGTTAATCAAGTCTTACATCTCAATTTACCCTTAACTAGAGAGTATCAAACTTTGGGGGGATTTTTACTTTATCAATGCCAAAAAATTCCCAATAAAGGCGAGATCTTTAATTATCACAATCTGGAATTTACCGTCATCTCAATTATCGGTCCACGTCTTCACCAAATCCAAATTAAAATTTTATAGGAACAGGGAACAGGTGATAGGTGACAGGTGATAGGTGACAGGTGATAGGTGACAGGGAACAGCTTTTTGAGTAGGGTGTGTTAGCGACAGCGTAACGCACCATTTTAAATAATTTACATAATCATAAAATCCCCATCCTCATCCTGTACATACTTTCATCCTGGACATTATCTCGACTTACTTCGGCAAGCTCAGTACAAGTCGCTCGATAACCACCTGATATGGCTAACGCCATGCTTGGCTATCAGACAATATAAAAGCATAAATGTTACTAAGGTCACTTTTGTGACATAATACGGATCACGAATAACACAGTAAAATTTTAAAAAATACGGTTGTGTCTATGATTAAATCAATTAAAATGTTAAATAACAGGAAATTGATATCCTGACCTGACGCAGGTTTTACGTAAAGTTGCTCATTCTTTAACCAATAAAATTAAAATAAAAAACTTACTTGTTATCAGATGCAAAGGAAAAAAATATGTTCAACAACTCTTTTCTCCGTCAAACCGCGACAACGATTGTTTTTATCGATGCCTCTGCATAGTGGGGAATTTTGTTTCGCGCAGAGATGAAAAGGCGCAAAGAAACAAAATCTAAGATTCTCTTAGTCTTTTGTTCAGATCATAATTTTAAGTCACATTCCACAGAAGTTTAAATCCATGGCTATCTTTAAAACCACTATTAATTATGCTGTCGCAGGTATTCCTATTTCCTTGACAGTAGGTGACTTCAACGGAGACGGCAAATCTGATTTAGTCGTAGGAACTGGTAATACTGGTACTGGAAACTTTTCTGTCTTACTAGGGACTGGTGTAAGTGGACTCAGTACAGCAACTAACTATTTCATCTTTGATCCTAGTCTATTGCCTGTTGTTGGTTACTTAGCTGTAGGAGACTTCAACGGTGATGGTAAAACCGACTTAGTTGCCGCCGGTAATGCCAATCAAACAACTGCTCAGGCTTTTCTTGTCGCATTAGGAAGTGGATCTAATAGTCTTTTTAGCGCCATCGACCTGTTTTTGGGGGGAGGTACTTTTGACTCGCCGGATCTCTCTACTATCTATCCCACATCCGTAGCTATAGGGGACTTCAACAGAGACGGCAAATCCGACTTAGCTTTGACAACCTACAATCAAGGTATTGTCTCAGTTGCATTCGGTGATGGTACAGGTGGTTTCAGTGCTACTACTAACTTTAATGTGGGAAGCGGTCCTGCATCTGTGAAGGTAGGAGACTTCAATGGAGACGGCAAGTCTGACTTAGTCGTGGCGAATGATGCCAGTAACAATGTCTCAATTTTATTGGGTAATGGTACAGGTGGTTTCGGTGCTACTACTAACTTTAATGTGGGACTTAATCCCTTATCTGTGGTCGTAGGAGACTTTAACGGAGATGGTAAATCTGATTTAGCCACCGCCAACTTTAGCACTAATAACATCTCAGTCTTATTAGGTAATGGTAACGGCACTTTTGGCACTGCTACTAACTTTGCAGTGGGGACTAATCCCAGGGACATAATCATAGCTGATTTCAACGGAGATGGTAAATCTGATTTAGCCACCGCCAACTTTAGCAGTAATAACGTCTCAGTCTTATTAGGTAATGGCAATGGGACTTTTGGCACTGCTACTAATTTTGCAGTGGGGACTAGTCCTTATGCCTTGACTGTGGGGGATTTGGATGGTAATGGTAGTCCAGACTTAGCTGTGACAAACGTGAACAGTAATAATGTCTCAGTTTTGTATAATGATTTTCCCACCATTACCCTAGCAGTATCACCCAGTAGCGTATTAGAAGATGGTACAACCAACCTAGTATACACCTTCACCCGGACTGGTGTTACAAACACAGCCATAACTGTTAACTTTGGAGTAGCAGGTACAGCCACACTCAATAATGATTACACTCAAACAGGTGCAGCAACATTTACAGCCACCGGCGGAACTATCACCTTTGCTGCAAATGCAAGTACAGCCACTTTAACCATAGACCCCACATTAGATAACA
>NZ_JACJQS010000041.1:0-41914 GCF_014696755.1 Anabaena sp. FACHB-1391
ATGGTGACAGCAAACCGTTTCTGGTCACAGATTTTCGGGATTGCTTTCTCCAACAAACGTTGGTTACACTTCTTCATGTTGTTTGTACCAGTTACAGGCTTGTGGATGAGTGCAGTTGGTATTGTGGGTTTAGCATTAAACTTGCGGGCTTATGACTTCGTTTCCCAAGAATTACGGGCAGCAGAAGACCCAGAGTTTGAAACTTTCTATACCAAAAACATTTTACTGAATGAGGGTATCCGCGCTTGGATGGCTCCTCAAGATCAACCCCACGAACAATTTATATTCCCCGAGGAGGTATTACCACGTGGTAACGCTCTCTAATAGAGTCATTAGTGGTGGACGCGACCAAGAATCCAGCGGTTTCGCTTGGTGGTCTGGTAACGCCCGTTTAATCAACTTATCTGGTAAACTACTTGGCGCTCACGTAGCCCATGCTGGTTTGATTGTCTTCTGGGCTGGAGCAATGACCTTATTTGAAGTTGCTCACTTCGTTCCCGAAAAGCCCATGTACGAACAGGGCTTGATTCTTCTCCCTCACCTCGCCACACTTGGTTGGGGCGTTGGTGCGGGTGGTGAAGTTATTGACACCTTCCCCTATTTCGTCTCCGGTGTACTTCACCTTATTTCCTCGGCCGTTTTAGGTTTTGGTGGTATTTATCATGCCGTTCGCGGTCCTGAAACCTTAGAAGAATATTCTTCTTTCTTTGGTTACGACTGGAAAGACAAGAACAAGATGACCAACATCATCGGCTTCCACCTGATTATCTTAGGCTGTGGTGCGTTGTTGTTGGTGCTGAAGGCTATGTTCTTCGGTGGAGTTTATGATACCTGGGCTCCAGGTGGTGGTGATGTGCGTGTGATTACTAACCCCACACTCAACCCAGCTATTATCTTCGGTTATCTTTTGAAAGCTCCCTTCGGTGGCGAAGGCTGGATTATCAGCGTTGATAACATGGAAGATGTTATTGGCGGTCACATCTGGATTGCTTTAATTTGTATTTCCGGTGGTATTTGGCATATCTTCACCAAGCCTTTTGCTTGGGCGCGTCGTGCTTTTATCTGGTCTGGTGAAGCTTACCTTTCCTATAGCTTAGGCGCTCTTTCTATGATGGGCTTTATCGCTTCCGTCATGGTTTGGTATAACAACACTGCATACCCTAGCGAATTCTTCGGTCCTACTGGTCCTGAAGCTTCTCAAGCACAAGCTTTAACCTTCTTGATTCGTGACCAACGCTTAGGTGCTAACGTCGGTTCTGCTCAAGGTCCTACCGGTCTAGGTAAATACTTGATGCGCTCTCCTACAGGAGAAATCATCTTCGGTGGTGAAACCATGCGTTTCTGGGATTTCAAAGGACCTTGGTTAGAGCCTCTCCGTGGTCCTAACGGTCTGGACTTGGAAAAAATCAAGAACGACATTCAGCCTTGGCAAGCTCGTCGTGCTGCTGAATACATGACACACGCTCCACTGGGTTCTTTGAACTCTGTAGGTGGTGTGGCTACCGAAATTAACTCCTTTAACTATGTGTCTCCACGCGCTTGGTTAGCTTGTTCACACTTCGTTTTAGGATTCTTCTTCCTTGTTGGTCACTTGTGGCACGCAGGCCGCGCCCGCGCTGCTTCTGGTGGTTTCGAGAAAGGTATTAACCGGGAAACAGAACCAGTGATGTTTATGAATGACCTCGACTAGGTTGTTTTCATCTCTATTTCATCACTGACAATATCATACTTTTTATAGCTCTTGTGTCACAGCAAGAGCTTTTTTTATATTTTTTTCATATTTTTTTTATATTTTTTTCATATTTTTTTTGGTATTTTAAACATTTGATATAATATGTAACGTAACAAATAAATTTTACTAAACATCAGATAATGAACGGTTTCAAATTCGGTACGTCTGTATTGACAGTCGCGGTTGGTTTAGTCATGGGAACATCAATCAATCAGATGGTCATTGCTAAAGAAGTTGTTGCAGAATCAGTCATCCAGCCAGTAGTCACAAATGAGGTTATTGCCACATCAATTACTCCTGAAAAAACTGAGACTCCTCCTCAAGCAGGAACTTTCACTTACAGTGCTGGTGATTTACTGGCCAGAAGACCACTGGATTTAGATGTATTTTGTAAAAATTACCCTTTAAATTCCCGCTGTACTAATCAACCTGTCACCACACCAGTAACAAAACCAGAGGAAGTTAAACCTAAACCTACGGAGGAAAAGAGTGAAACTTCTGCAAAAACTCGCGGTTGGGCAATCACACCAGAAATTAGTACATTAGGTGTGGGTGCAACAGTCACCAAATCTATTACACCTAATATTAATGCTAAAGTTGGGGTTAATGGCTTAGGTATAAGTAGAGATATTAACTTGTCTGATGTTGATTATAAAGCCGATCTCAACCTGTTGAATATATCCACCCTCGCTGACTACCATCCTTGGAAAAATGGTGGTTTCCGTTTGACTGGAGGCTTGGTATTTCAGGACAATAATATAGAAGGAACTGGGAAACCCAATAATGGTGTAACAATTAATATCAATGGTACAGACTATAACTCCACAACTGTGCTTACATCAGTGAAAACCAAAGTTTCTTTCGGCAATAGTGTCGCACCGTATATTGGTATTGGTTGGGGTAATGCCGTGAAACCTGGTAAACGTTGGGGATTTTCCACAAATTTGGGTGTAATGTTTGCCGGATCTCCAAAAGTAGAAATAACACCTGGATTTGGTACAGGTGCAACACCCGCTTTACAACAGCAAATTAATACTGACATCGAAGCAGAAAGGAAAAAAGTACAGGATGACCTTAATTGGTTGAATATTTATCCTGTTTTTTCTCTTGGTGTTTCTTATCAATTTTAGATAAAGATTTAGGGTGTGTCAGTTGTTTAAAATCTGTTTATTATTACAGACTTATCAGATTTGATACACCCTAAAAAAATCTGAATTGTCACTTGCTATAATTAAATTAACTTGGATTTTATGCTGAGATATACAAATGATAATAACCAAACATCGCGCTGATAGAGTTATGCTTTATAACATCGGTTGGTAACAATTTGAGAATCTGCTGCAAGATTTGGGAGAAAATCGGGCGGCTAGAGTAGCTTATGATGATGGAAATTTAGAAATTATGACACCTTTACCAGAACATGAACAATATAAAGAAGTAATTAGTGATGCAGTTAAAGATATCGCTGAAAAGTTGGATTTAAACTATGAAAGTTTAGGTTCAACAACCTGGAAGCGAGAACGCAAAATGGCAGGAATTGAAGCTGATAATTGTTTTTATTTTCAAAATGAACCCTTAGTTAGGGGTAGGTTAGATTTAGATTTGCAAAAAGATCCACCTCCGGATTTAGCTTTAGAAATTGATGTTAGCAATAAGTCTTTAAATCGGTTTCCTATTTATGCTCGTTTGGAAGTTCCTGAGATTTGGTGTTATGATTCTGGTGAATTGACAATTTACAGCAGTTCCCGATCTTATGAAGTACAAATATTAATAATAAAACTCTTGTGGTGCGGGCATCTTGCCCGCACAAGGTGTACCTCACTCAAAGCTACTTGCTGTATCTTTTGCAATCTGGTGAATATTTGGAATCTGAGAGAAGTTTAGTATTTCCTAGTTTAAAAATTCGAGATTTACCAAAATTGATTGAGCAAAATCGGGCTGGTAGACGAGCAATTAGAAAAGCAGTGAGGGAATGGGTAAGGAGTAAAAAGTGAAAGAAAGAATAAAAACTTATGATCCTACATTCATTGCTGCTAAAAATGCCTTTTGACTTACATCTTTATACACTGCTTGTAAATATTTCATTACTAATTCACCCGCAGGTAAATTAGTTGTATTTTCCTCATCTTTTGCTAAAGGAATTGTTCCTAATACATCTAATACTGTTTCAGTCACAGCAGGTGAAATTACCACTAAAGATGATTCTAACGGCTGATTATATCGCCAAAAATCATCTATTTTAACGGGATATTGATGTTCAGAAACTTCTGGTTGCATTTCCGATGTTTCTTGAGTTGTTTCTACATTTTTACTGCTGCGTAATTGACGTAAATCACTGATAATTTGCTCTTTTGTACGTCCACGTAGTTGAAATAATACAAAAGGATCTTCACTAAAGCGATCGCCTAATTGATAATATACCGCACCGATATGTTTACAAGGAACAGCTTTATCAGGACAAGAACATTTACTGTGAACATCAGTCAGAGTAAAGGGAAATAATGATAAACCGTTACTGATAAAAACTTCCTCGATATTTTGTGGCATTTCTCCTGCTAATAATTTAGCGGCAAAAATCGCTTTTTGGGACATTGTTTCCACAATATAACCCCATTCTTCATCACTAAAAGCATCAAGAGATAAAGACACTTTATAAGGTTCTACTTCACTACCCTGCACTCTAGCTAATACCTTCCCAGCCTTAAATTTAATACTCAGAACATTTCCTCCTCGAGAATAATTTCTTGCCCGTTCTAAGCGCTTTTTAAATCGGTAAGAATCCAGTAAATCTAACCATCTTTGTGACCACCATTCCCGACTTGCTTGTAAGGTTTCGTTACTCATAATCTTTCATCTTTTTGTGGTGTTAGCAATAGACCTTCTCCATTTATTCAAAGTATCATTGAAAACTCATGTATCAACAATTCTCTAACCAATTTCGCAAATCCTCTACATCATCTAAATCAAATATTGCCTCTCCCAAAGCTTCAATAATTTCTATATTTAAACTTCTAATTTTGGTTTCTAATTCTAGATCAATCTGTCCAAATTTCCTATTAATTTGACGAATAATTAAATTTTTTTCCCTTTCAATTCCCCTTTCAATTCCCCTTTCAATTCCTTTTTCAATTCCCTTTTCAATTCCTTTTTCAATTCCTTCTTCCATCCAACTGGTAACAATTTGCATAACTTCCTCCTTTTCCTCTGTTATTAATGTACCTACTTCTATTTGAAATTTATCTTCTTCAATTTTATTCAATCTCAAATATGTGTCAATAAAACCTGATATCAATTGCATTTTGGCTGGATTTAATTTTAAGGTGACTAATAACCTTAAACATTCTGCTTTGACCTTTGGCCTATCTTCTGGTGCTATGCTCATTTTCGACATCAAAGCCGATGCAACTGGATTTTGACGGGTTAAAAAGTCTCTCCAGTTGAGTTGATTTAGTTGCACCACCTGATAATTAAATTTTAGCACCTCAAAATCAGGAAAGTTGATTTGATAGTTATTCACAGCTACGGTTTTCGGTGAGTCGTAGGAAAATATCACTATCGGATATATTGGTAAGTCCAATTTTTCATCTAATCTGGCAAAATAACGAAACATTCTTTGATTAAATTTCGGTCTTGCACCTGATTCTGCCTCAATATGAATCACAAAATAAGAAAGTTGACCTAAAAATTTAGCTTTGGCTATCAGGTCGGTTTCATATTTATCTCCTGCAGTAACATCAGTAAATATTTCCTTGTCCAAGAATATAATTGATTCCGTGTCTATATATTCAAGGACTTGAGGAAAGAATAATTCTATAAATTCTATGAAAAAGGTTGATATTAGTTCTTTGAATAAGCGGTCATGGTCTATGTTTTCTTTCATATTTTTATCTAAGTTAGGATTTACATGATTTAAGAACCAACGGTTTTTTAAACTTCATCTTCTTCAATGATTGCATGACGATCTAATATTAACAAATTTCTTAATTGATCAGTATCCATTTCTGTTAACCAATCTTCTCCTGCACCTACAACTTGTTCTGCTAATTGCTTTTTACTTTCAATCATATCATTAATTTTCTCTTCTAAAGTTCCTGTACAAACAAATTTATGGACTTGAACATTGCGAGTTTGACCAATTCTAAATACTCTATCTGTAGCTTGATTTTCCACTGCGGGATTCCACCATCTATCAAAGTGAAAAACATGATTTGCTCTAGTTAAATTTAAACCCACACCACCAGCTTTTAATGATAAAATCATAATTGGTGGTCCTTGCGGGTCATGTTGAAATCTATCAATCATTTCCTCTCTTTGTTTTTTACTGGTGCTACCATATAAAAAGAATATTTCTCGTCCTAATCTATTTTCTAAATAAGGTTTTAATAACTTACCCCATTCAGCAAATTGTGTGAAAATTAAAGCCCGGTCTCCTTCTGCCACAACCTCATCTAACATTTCTTCTAATCTTTGTAATTTACCAGAATGATGTTTTTCTAAAGTTGCTAATTTTAAATATTGGGCAGGATGATTACAGATTTGTTTTAACTTCACTAATAATCCTAAAATCATACCCCGACGTTGTAAACCTTCCGCAGATTCAATCTCTACTAAAGATTGATCTACTAATTGTTGATATATTGTAGCCTGTTCAGAAGTTAAACCACAAAAAACAGTCATTTCTTGCTTTTCTGGCAGGTCTTGAATAATATCTTTATCAGTTTTTAATCTTCGTAAAATAAAAGGTTGCACTAAAGAACGTAATTGATTTAAAGAAGCAGTATCACCATACTTTTCAATAGGCATAGCAAACCGTCTTTGAAAAAATTGTTTATTACCTAAATAACCGGGATTCAGGAAATCTAAAATAGACCATAATTCTTGTAATCTATTTTCTACAGGTGTTCCGGTTAAAGCAATACGAAATGTAGTTTCTAACTGTCGAACTGCTTGGGATTGTTTAGATTCTGAATTTTTTATATTTTGGGCTTCGTCTAAAACAATTATTTGCCATTCAACGGTTTTTAAAAGTTTAATATCGCGGTGAATGAGTGCATAGCTAGTAATAACTAAATCATGTTTATTAACAGTTTCCGTAAATGCTTTACCTTTAGGACGTTTATCACCATGATATTCTAAAACCTTGAGAGTCGGAGCAAATTTACTTACTTCCTTTTGCCAATTGCCCATAACTGAAGTAGGACAAACTAATAAAGTTGGTTTTTCTAAAACATTTTCTTCTTTGAGATGAAGTATAAAAGCGATGAATTGAATGGTTTTACCTAATCCCATATCGTCCGCTAAACAAGCGCCCAAACCCCATCTTTCTAAAAACGCTAACCAAGCTACACCACGTTCTTGATAAGGTCTTAATTGTCCGGTAAAATTGCCAGGAGTTGGTAAAGTTTGAATTTCTTGATTATTAGTTAATGCCCCAATTAATTCCTCTAACGCACCCGTAGCTTCAAAACTAACAACAGGTAATTTTTCAATAACTTGAGTATCTCCTTTACTAATACGTAAAGCATCTTCTAGACAAAGAGACATTTGTTCCTTACGGGAACTAAAAAAGTTTTGGGCGGTTTTGATATCTTGGGGACGTAATTCTACCCATTCACCATTAATTTCTACTAAAGGACTATTTAATTTTACCAATTTATCAAACTCAATTTTAGAAATTGTTTGTCCACCAATTGCTAATTGCCATTGAAAGTTTAATAAACTTTGTAAACCTAAACGTCCTGATTTTTGTTGAGGACTTTCGGCACTAATTTTTAACCCTAAACGGTTTGCCCACCCTTCCCGATTTGCTAAACTAGGAGGTAAAATTACTCCTAAACCGCTATCTTCAAATCTCCAAATTATAGCTTTGATAAATTCATAAGCTTCTGTAGGAGTCAGGTGGCAAAATTCGGGAGATGCAGTTTCTAAACTTGAAGTAATTATAGGATACAATCGAGAAGCCAAACCCAAACCTCGTAAAAAGGTTTCTTGAGGTTGTTCAATTGTCCGATGTTGATAAACTAATTTTTCTACAGGTTGCTGCCAAATTATCGCTGCTTCTATTAAAAATTCCGGGTTATCTACTGCTTGCAGAAAATACTTTAAAGTCCAATTTGGTTCTTGATTTTCTGGAGGAATTAATTGGAAACAAGTTCTAAATAATGCTTTCCCTGTAAGTTGATATTGTAAGGGTAAAGTCCAGGCTTTTAAAGTAGTTTTTAAACGTTCTCCTCCTGCCCCATTAATTGTATTATTTTCGTTATTATTTTCATGAATTAATCCTTTTAACCATTGCTGTAATACGGTAGGTAAAGACATCATGATTCTCGGTTCAAGGGGAGATTGAGAACCAACCATTAACCGCAATTGATGATCTGTAATGTGATTGAGGAATGATAATATTAATTCTTGAGGTAATAATGGTAAATCAATTGCGAGATTTTCGATATTTTGTTGATAGGTTCGACAAGCTAAAGGTATTTTTGAGGCAAATTTTTCTAATCTAGTGACATCTATCGCACTATCTAAAAGTACCTGCCATTTGGCAACTAAATTGCTATCTTTTTTCTCAATATTTGGCAGAAATTTACACCGAGAAATCAAATCTAAATGCCATCTAAAAATATGTACCCAGAAATGAATATCTGCTCCTAATAAAGCTGCTTTACTGTCATTTGGACTCAGAGGTAAAGAGCTAAGAAATTGAATTGCTAATGCTGGAGTAAGACAAAAACCCTCAATTTTCCAAGGATGTAAATATTGTGAAGATGAGTAGTTTATATCAACACCGACAGAATAAACTGGAGAAATTGTTGTTAATTCAGATTTATTACTCTCTACAAAATCAGTTGGTAAAGAAATTATTTGTGAGTGAATAGGTAATTTGATTTCTGTTGTTGGTTGACCTTTAATTCTTTGTTTATTAGTAGTATTTGGCTGAATTAAATTAGCAATTGACAAATTAGATGTTTCTAACCATTCATTTAATTCCCCTGATGTCATAGCCAATGGGTGTAAATAAATTTCAGCAGATACTTCAGTATGCACCTGTGAAGAACGCCAAATTTCCCCCCAAATAAAGAAATAGCTATTTTGATGATTTATTACCCAAGTTCCGTGTAAAATTGCCATGTTTGAATATACTAATTATTTTTTTAATTCTTAAGCTGTTGAACATTTAACTTGCATATTGCCTACAAGTAAAACTTTTGTGGGGTGGGCATCCTGCCCGCCCGAATTATGCAACTTAAAGGTTTTTCAGCTTATCTCTATTATCTCGCATTTTGAGTTAAGAGATAAAACTTGTCGGCGATTATAAATCGCTACTACACAAACAAAGTCCACCCAGGTGGACTAACAGAAAAATTAATATTTTTAAACCCATGCAGATGGGTTTTGACTGTGTAGGCGCGACTTCTAGTCGCCCAAGTTTTTAACAACTACTGAGAATTAAAGGATTTTCAGGATTAATACATTCAATGCTATAATCAACAAATAACTACTTGGTATCATATCATGATGATTACTCAAGAATTAGAATGCAAAGAAAACATCTCCCAAGATGTAATATTTCCCCCAAGTGATTTATATAGTGATGAACCGACCGTGGAAACAGAACTACATCTAAGACAAATAATTCTACTTTTCAAATGTCTAGAATGGTTATGGAAAGATAGAAATGATTTCTATGCTGCGGGAAATCTCACCATTTACTATAGTCCTAATCAGAAAAAATCTGAATATTTCCGAGGTCCTGATTTCTTTGTGGTCTTGGGAACAGAACGCAAAACCCGGAAAAGTTGGGTGGTTTGGGAAGAAGATGGTAAATATCCTAATTTCATTTTAGAAATTCTTTCACCAACTACAGCAAATACAGATAGAGAATACAAAAAAGAACTTTATCAAAATACTTTCCGCACACCGGATTATTTTTGGTTCGACCCTTATACACTAGAATTTGCAGGTTTTCATTTAGTAGACGGAGAATATCAACCTCTAGAAGAAAATCAGCAAGGACATTTATGGAGTCGTCAGCTAGGTTTATATTTAGGAATTGATCAAGGACTATTACGGTATTTTACAGCAGAAGGGGAGCTAGTTCCTACACCTGAAGAAACCGCAGAACAGGAAACTAAAAGAGCAGAAAAAGAAGCGAGAAAATCAGAACGTTTAGCAGCAAAATTGCGGGAATTAAATATAGATCCTGATACAATTTAATCCTGTTGCTGGGTTACTCTGTTGCTTAACTTAAGAGGTTTTTTTAAAAGTCTAAATTCATACTAACTCAGGCGATTCTAAATCACGGTACATTTTGCACACAGGCAAAACTCATGCAGATTATGGTAATATTAAAATATACTACTATACTTGTTACCTCTGAGAAGTATGAGCATCTACCCAGATTTTCAAGCACAAGGCTATGAGGTTATTAGAGAATTAGGACGCAACCGCGAAGGTGGTAGAATTACTTGGTTAGCAACAAATCTTAACACAAAGCAACCAGAAGTAATCAAACAGTTTTGTTTTGCTCAAGCGGGTTCAAGTTGGTCTGGTTCAGAAGCCCACGCACGAGAAATACAGGTACTTAAGGGATTAAATCATCCTGGTATTCCCAGTTATTTGCATTCTTTTGAAACCGCCGATGGTTTTTGTCTAGTTCAAGAGTATATTCATGCTTCTACTTTAGCAGAACCTCGCAGCTTTTCACCAGCAGAAATTAAACAAATTGCAGTTAAGATATTAGAAATTCTGGTATATTTACAAAATCGGATACCGTCGGTAATTCATCGGGATATTAAACCAGAAAACATTTTAGTAGATGAACAAATCAATGTCTATTTAATTGACTTTGGTTTTGCTCGTATTGGTAGTCATGATGTGGCTGGAAGTAGTGTATTTAAAGGAACTCCTGGTTTTATTCCCCCAGAGCAAATGTTTAAACCGACAAATGCTACAGATTTGTATGCTTTGGGTGCAACTTTAATCTGTTTATTAACAGGAATTAAGTCCACAAAAATAGATGAATTACAAGATGCAGACGATCCTTATTTAATTAATTTCCGTCATCTTTTACCCCGGTTGAGTTTGCGGTTTATCGGTTGGTTGGAAAAAATGGTACAACCGAAACAAAAAGACCGATTTACTAATGCAGAATTAGCTTTAGAATCACTCAAACCCCTTGATGTTATTCGTGTACCAGCAGTTGATTTTAGTGAAACAGTTTTGGAGTTTAAAGCGAATAGGCTGGGGGAAAAATTAAGTAGGCTTATTACTATTGAAAATCCCATACCAGATACTTTATTAGAAGGTAAATGGGAAGTTGCACCCCATCCTCATGACCCTCCCCATACACCAGATCATCATGCTTGGATTTCGGTTAAACCTGCTCAGTTTAGCAGCAATCATATTCGTTTTCAGGTTCAGGTAGATACGAGTAAATTAATGGCGGATAAGCAGTATAAACGTCAATTAATTCTTCATGGTAATGCTTATCCAGCCAGTCATACTTTAACGGTGAAGGTACAAACGGCGGCTTTACCCATTGAGAAGATAAAATTTGATTGGCAATCTTTTTTAATTGCGTTTTTACTGGTTGTGGTGGTAGCCATGTCCATAACTTGGAGCATACCTTATGTGACAATATCTAATTATGTATTCGGCGTGGTGTGCGGCTGTATAATGTTTATTTACTTGCTAATTCAGGGAGCTAGTGAGCGTGTGGCTAAGCGTGTGGCTGCGGATGAGGTTATGGATGAGGGTGTGCCTCTAAGTGTGGCTGTGGCTGTAGGTACGGCTGTAGGTATGGCTGTGGGTGCGGCTGTAGGTATGGCTGTGGGTGCGGCTGTGTATATGGCTGTAGGTATAGCTGTGCTTACGATTAAAGAGGACAAAAACTTGTTTACTAGTATACTAATACTACTCATATTAGGATCTGGAATTAGTGTAGGAACGGGAATAATAATAGGTTTTAACTCATTTATTTTGTTAGCACTCACTGGAACAGGTTTAACCACACTTTTCATGCTACTTTATCTACCCTTAAAAAGACGTAAATTAATTGCTAAATATCGTCAGTCTGAGGAATCTTTAATTAAGCCGTGAAAATGTCAGTCATGTAAGTTGGGTTAAGCGACAGCGCAACCCAACAAAAGATATAATGAAGATGTCTGAATCAGGATATCCAGGATTTAAGGATTTACAGGATGAAGGGATTAAATATTTATTGTCTGAATCAGGATACCCAGGATTTAAGGATTTACAGGATGAAGAGATTAAATATTTTTAATGATCACCAAATTCTATTAATCTACCAATTCTGTCAATGATGATAACAAAGCCTGATAGCGTGGCGTATCCCAGGATATATGGAATTCAATTGTTTTCTGAATGAACTATCTTTGAGAAACACACAATTATTTAATTATTCAACTCATCAAAATCCAAATCCATACAAAAATCCTGTAAATCCTTTAATCCTGGACATCCTGATTCAGACAAAAATATTTAATTATTCAACTCATCAAAATCCAAATCTAAACAAAAATCCTGTAAATCCTTTAATCCTGGACATCATCTCGACTTCGCTCGATAACCACCTGATTCAGACAAAATATATTGACAAACATAACCAAATTAAATTAACATTGAATTAGATGCTAATTAAAATTACAACCATGATTAACCTTGCTAAAAATATACATTCCCTTGCATGAGAAATATCAAATTATTATCCAACCAGTCATGTAGGTTGGGTTAAGCAACAGCGCAACCCAACAAAAGAATAATATAATGTTGGCTTTTCTCAACCCAACCTACGCAATGCTATACTCGATAAGTAACTACTTGGTATCATATCATGATGATTACTCAAGAATTAGAATGCAAAGAAAACATCTCCCAAGATGTAATATTTCCCCCAAGTGACTTATATAGTGATGAACCGACCGTGGAAACAGAACTACATCTAGAGCAAATTATGCTCTTAATTAAATGTCTCAAATGGTTATGGAAAGATAGAAATGATTTCTATACTGCGGGAAATCTCACCATTTACTATAGTCCTAATCAGAAAAAATCTGAATATTTCCGAGGTCCTGATTTCTTTGTGGTCTTGGGAACAGAACGCAAAACCCGGAAAAGTTGGGTTGTTTGGGAAGAAGATGGTAAATATCCTAATTTTATTTTAGAAATTCTTTCACCAACTACAGCAAATACAGATAAAGAATATAAAAAAGAACTTTATCAAAATACTTTCCGCACACCTGATTATTTTTGGTTCGACCCTTATACGCTAGAATTTGCAGGTTTTCATTTAGTAGACGGAGAATATCAACCTCTAGAAGAAAATCAGCAAGGACATTTGTGGAGTCGTCAGCTAGGTTTATATTTAGGAATTGATCAAGGACTATTACGATATTTTACACCAACAGGAGAGCTAGTTCCCACACCTGAAGAAACCGCAGAAAAAGAAGCGAGAAAATCAGAACGTTTAGCAGCAAAATTGCGGGAATTAAATATAGATCCGGATACAATTTAATCCCGTTCCTGGGTTAAGTAACAACGCCACCTAACAACAGCTTTAATAATCTTGAGTTTCTTGGCATCAAACCAACCAACCTAACTGATATAATGGAACTGAGTATGAATATGGGTAAAACTATGACTACCAAACAGATTACAGAGTATTTCAACTTTCTCTCCCCGGAAGACATCCGACTAAAAGATTCACGTATTGGGATTGAAACAATTCTTTATGAATACATTGATTGTGGACGTTCTCCAGAAGAAATTACCCAAATATATAAATCAATTTCCTTAGAACAAGTATATGCGACCATTCTTTATTATTTGCAAAATCAAGAAACTGTCAGCGCTTACATAAAAAACTGGATGGAACATGGTCATAAAATGAGAGAACAACAAAGACTTAATCCCCCACCAGTGTCGGAAAAACTGCACCAACTCAGAATTGCCAGACAAGCGAAAAAGCCAGCATGACCTTAAAATATTTAATTGATGAAAATGTTAATCCTCTATATCCAAATCAAATTAGATTACGAGAACCTGATATTTTGATTAAGGTAATAGGAGAAGCGAATATACCCTCAAAAGGTACATTAGATCCAGAAATTTTGTGTTGGTGTGAGAAAAATAATTTTGTATTAGTGACAAATAACCGAACTTCCATGCCTGTACATTTAGATGATCATGTTGCTATTAATCGCCATATACCAGGTATTTTCATCCTTAATCCAAATTTAAGTATTGGTGAAAATATAGAAGAACTAATATTAGTTGCTTTGGCTTCAGAAGACAATGAATATCAAGATAGAATAATTTATTTACCCTTACCATAAAAATAACTCAATTGGTAATATAGCTTGGGTTTACCATTCCTTTTTTGGGAATTACCATACAGTTAATTACATCTTAATTGATTGATGAACTATAATAAAATCCTTCTGAAAAAGATAACTTAGATGACAAACCCAGATATAAAGCCCACTGTACAGCTAACTTAGGAAATTTTGTTTTATGTTTGTTCATGACACAAGCCGTCTAGACTGCATAAATGTTAGGATTGCCACAGAGTGAGAAACGCGTAAGAGAAGGAAAAAAAACTGAATGGCAGAATTTGAAAAGTCAATATCCTTTGATGGACGGGATATTCGACTGACGGTTGGCCTACTAGCCCCCCAAGCAGGTGGGTCGGTTTTGATACAATCAGGGGATACAACTGTTTTAGTGACAGCCACAAGGTCAGCAGCCAGGGAAGGTGTTGATTTTTTGCCACTGACGGTAGATTATGAAGAAAGACTGTATGCGGCGGGAAGAATCCCCGGAGGAATTATGCGCCGGGAAGGTCGTCCACCGGAAAAGGCAATTCTTACCAGTCGTCTGATTGACCGCCCGCTGCGTCCCTTATTCCCTTCCTGGTTACGGGATGATTTGCAAGTTGTGGCCTTAACTATGTCCATGGATGAACAAGTCCCTCCCGATGTGTTAGCAGTGACAGGTGCTTCAATTGCTACCCTCATTGCCCAAATTCCATTTAATGGACCAATGGCCGCTGTGCGAGTAGGTTTAGTGGGTGATGATTTTATTATTAACCCAACCTACGCAGAAATTGAAGCGGGAGATTTGGATTTAGTCGTGGCTGGTTCACCAGATGGGGTGATCATGGTGGAAGCCGGTGCAAATCAATTGCCAGAGCGAGATATTATTGAAGCGATTGATTTTGGCTATGAAGCTGTACGGGATTTAATTCAAGCCCAATTAGATTTCCTGGATGAATTAGGTTTAAAACTTGTGCAAGAAGCACCACCCGAACCAGATCAGACCTTAGAAAATTATATCCGCGATCGCGCTAATCAAGAGATTAAGAAAATATTAGCGCAATTTGAGTTAACTAAAACTGATCGTGATATTGCCTTAGATGCAGTTAAGGATAGTATATCTGATGAAATCAAAGCTTTATCAGAAGAAGACCCCATTCGCATCGCCGCAACAGCAGACTCCAACGCCCTTGGTAATACCTTTAAAAGCATTACCAAATACTTCATGCGCCGTCAAATTATCGAAGATAATGTGCGCGTTGATGGGCGTAAACTTGATGAAGTCCGTCCCATATCTTGTCGAGTTGGTATAATACCCAAACGGGTACATGGTAGTGGTTTATTTAACCGGGGACTGACTCAGGTATTATCAATGTGTACCCTTGGTACTCCTGGAGACGCTCAAAATCTTAACGATGACTTGCAACTAGACCAAGCTAAACGTTATCTGCATCACTATAACTTCCCACCCTTCTCCGTCGGCGAAACCAAACCCTTACGCGCCCCCGGTAGAAGAGAAATCGGACATGGTGCATTAGCGGAAAGAGCATTGTTGCCTGTATTGCCACCTAAAGATAAATTTCCCTACGTAATTCGCGTAGTTTCCGAGGTGCTTTCTTCCAACGGTTCTACTTCCATGGGTTCAGTTTGCGGTTCTAGTTTATCCTTGATGGATGCTGGTGTACCAATTACTAAACCCGTCAGTGGTGCAGCCATGGGCTTGATCAAGGAAGGAGACGAAGTGCGAATCCTTACCGATATTCAGGGCATTGAAGACTTTTTAGGTGATATGGATTTCAAAGTTGCCGGTACTGATACTGGGATTACCGCTTTGCAAATGGATATGAAAATATCCGGGTTGTCTTTAGAAGTCATCGCCGACGCTGTCCACCAAGCCAAACCAGCGCGGTTGCACATTCTGGAAAAAATGCTCCAGACTATTGACACCCCCAGAGAAGAAACTTCACCCTATGCCCCCCGCCTGTTGACAATTAAGATCGATCCTGACATGATTGGTCTAGTCATTGGACCTGGTGGTAAAACCATTAAGGGCATCACTGAAGAAACTGGTGCAAAAATTGACATCCAAGATGATGGTACTGTCACTATTTCCGCAGTTGATGAAAATAGGGCTAAGAAAGCGCGGAACATTGTTCAAGGCATGACTCGTAAACTCCATGAAGGTGATGTTTATATCGGTCGTGTGACCCGGATTATACCTATTGGTGCTTTTGTAGAATTTTTGCCCGGAAAAGAAGGCATGATTCACATTTCTCAACTTGCTGACTACCGCGTTGGTAAAGTTGAAGATGAAGTCGCTGTTGGTGATGAGGTGATTGTCAAAGTGCGAGAAATTGACAATAAAGGTCGAATTAACCTCACACGCTTGGGTATTCACCCAGATCAAGCAGCAGCAGCACGAGAAGCAGCAGCGGTAAACCATTAAATCCTCTGTTGGATTTTAGATTTTAGATTACGGATGAATCACAAATCTAAAATCCGCGATGCCTTGCTAGTAGGCATCGCTGTCGTGTTTTTTTAAGCTGTTACGCGGCTAGATTGTACAATCCTAATATGGCTAAATCTTGTGGTGCGGGCTTCCTGCCCGCTATAATTATACAAATTAAATGCAGTACAGCTTATCATTTCTAATACTCTAAAGCTCTTTTTTATCTAACCACAGAGGCACAGAGGACACAGAGGGAAGAAAAAATGCTCAACTAAATTTTATTGGTTTATAATTCTGATTTTTGATTTTTGAACTAATTTGATGACTTTGTTTCTGCTATCTGGAAAATTATCTCCGCTAATGTCTGTAATAATTCTTGCTCATTATAAGGCTTGGAAAAATAAGCTTTTGCCCCTAATTTCATCGCTAATTGACGGTGTTTATTACTACTGCGAGATGTCAGCATAATTACAGGAATATCTCTCAAGTCTCTATTAGCATTAATTCGCTCTAAAAAGCTATAACCATCTATCCTGGGCATTTCAATGTCGCAAATTACCCCTTGGACTTGTAACCCATTTTCTAGCTTTTCTAAGCCATCTTGACCATCTTTTGCTTGTTCTACTTGATACCCACCTTTCTCTAGGGTTAGGGCTAAGTACCGACGCACATTAATGGAGTCATCCACAATCAAAATTTTCCCTTTTTGACGAGGGGGTTTAGTTGAAATTGCTACTTTTGAGGGTTTTAAGAAAGCAGTTTGTAATCTTGTTGTCGGTAACTTACGACTCAGATGGGGAGGTTCACAATTAGTAATCCATAACACTAAATCATTAGTATTAACTAGGGGAACTACCCGACCATCACCCAGAATTGTACAGTTATTAAAACCGCTCGGTAGAGGAATATTACCTTCTACTTGACGAATAGCTACTTCCTGTTCACCCCAGCAGCGTTCTACCTGCACTGCAACCTGTTGATTGTCATGTTTGACTATTAATACACTTATAGCATTAATTATGGGCGGAGTTTCTAATTCTAGATTATTGGAGCGGGGGCAATTAAACTCAAAGTAACTATTTAAACGCAGTAATGGTAATTGCGTATCTTGCCATTTAATCAATTCTTTACCATCCTGGAGAAAGATTGGCTGATTTTCTAGTAAGAAAATTTCCTCTATGACATCTGTATAAAATGCTAAGAGTAGTCCATCGCTCTCTACTAATAAGATTCGCGCTACTGATAAGGTAAATGGTACTGATAAAGTAACTGTCGTCCCCAATCCTTTTTGAGTATCAACGTTTACATCTCCTCGCGCTACTTTGAGGTTATTACGCACTACATCCATTCCCACCCCCCGACCAGATAAAGCTGTTACCTGTTCTGAGGTACTAAACCCTGGTTCAAAAATCAATGATAGTAGTTCCTCATTACTCGCACTCGCTAATAAAGAATCATCTAAACCCATTTTTAAAGCGCGGTGACGAATTTTGTCTAAAGAAATACCTTGACCATCATCACGGATAGTAATCATCGTCCGATTACTATGGTAAAATGCCTTTATTTCAATCAACCCTTGTTCAGGTTTTCCTTGAATTTTACGGGTAACAGGATCTTCGATTCCGTGATCAAAAGCATTGCGTAATAAGTGCATTAAAGGCTCATTTAATGCTTCCAAAATGCTCCTTTCAATTAAAGTATTACCACCTTCAATTCTTAACTGCACATTTTTTCCATACTCCACATTCAAATCTCTAATGGCTCTAGGAAAACGCTCGACTAAATCTGAGAAAGGACGCATTCTCATCTGGGTTAATTGTCTTTGCAATTGTTTAGAAGTTTTATTCAGTTTTCTCGCTATTTGGTCTGTATCATCAACACTTAATTGAATATCACTTGTAACTTCTGCAACTTGCACAATAGTTTCCATGACATCCTGAGATAAGACATCTAATTTCTGATAGTAATCTTGTTCTAAAAAGTGGTTTTCTGCTTCTTGATTATGATGATTTATCAGATGATTATGAGTCATAATTTTTCCATAAGCCGTCCGCAGTTCTTGATTTTCTTGATCAAGAATTTGCACTCGCTGATTTAGACTACGAACCAATTTACGTAATCTTTCCATTTGCACATTCAACCCATTTTTTTGAATAATAATTTCTCCAAATAAATCATGAATTTTTTCTAAGTGTTTCCCTGAAATTCTCACGGTATTTTCATGATTTTCACGTTCTTTATGAGGTAAATTAATATCTCCTTTGCGCTGTTCATTAGATTTATAATCTATATCTAAGAGCGGATTTTTTGAATCCAAAACCCTATCAAAATCAGCAAATTCGACGGCGTTAATTTCTGGAGGTAGTTCTATATCTGCTAATAATTGCCAATCATAACTAACAGTTTTTGATTGATTTACTAAATTATCTTGGGGATTTGATGATAGGTCTTTATGACTATCAACATTATCAGTAATAAACTCACAAAAGTCAATTTTTATTGGTAAATTATTCCCTTGATTACTTAATACTAAAGCTTGAGACTTTCTCCATGATTCTAAAGCTAAATTAGCAATTTCTACACAGCGATGAGGATAGGTTTCTAAGTAATTAATCACTGATTCACATAGTTGGGTAAATGCTTTTAACTGGAGCATTTCTCCTAAGCCACCTAACTCAGTGGCCATGATTAGTAATTCGGATCTTAATCCTGGTTTATGACTATTTTTTAATCGAGATTCTAGAATTTTTAAATATTCTTCAACTTCAGTTTCAAACAACAAAGGGATAAGTTGATTATCTTCTGATGATAGTTCTGATGATAGTAATGTTGTAATATTCTCTGGAGACGGCTCACCTAAACGCTCATAGAGTTGATCAAAAATTGGGTAACAAGATTCTCTTAACCGACTATGATCTAAATTGTTACCCTTTGAAAGTAATTCAACAATGCGTCGTAACCAATCAACACCAGATAGCAATAAACTTTGTAAATTGGTATCGAGTTCTAGAGAATTTTTCTCAGTCTTTAAAACCTTAAAAGCATCTTCTAGACGGTGAGCTAAATCACTTAATACACTAAATCCCATCATGGCCGCCCCACCTTTAATAGAATGAGCGGCTCGCATTGCAGCATTAATTTTTTCTAATTCCATGCGGTTGCTGCTGTCAATTCCCAACAATATCCCTTCTAAAATGTTGAGATAATCAGTTGCTTCTTCCAAAAATTGCATCTGGATTTCCAATTCTTTATCTTTGGTCATTAGTTATTATTCCTTAGTCATTAGTTATTAATTTCAAAATCAGGATATCAATTAGCTTTAAAAGTCTCAACAGTCTCTTTTAACTGCTGAGAAATATCTACTGCTTTTTGCAAAGATTGAGAAATTTGGCGGTAATTATCACGGTTAAATGTTGATATATTGGTAATATCCTTAACAGTTTGAATAACAATTTCTGATGTTTGTATTTGAGATGTAGTAGCACTTAAAATTGACTGCACTAAGGTATCTATTTGCCCTGATACATTAACAATTTGCTGTAAGCTTTCCTTGGCATTTTTGAGAATATGGCTACTTTCAACCACTTGATTAGTTCCTGTTGTCATCCCTTGTATTATTTCACCAGTTTCTCGTTGAATTTTAGCAATTATTTCCTCAGTTTCTTGGGTTGCAGTTGCAATTCTAGCGGCTAATTCTCCTACTTCCTCCGCTACTACAGCGAAACCTTGACCCTCTTCCCCGGCTCTTGCCGCTTCAATTCCGGCATTAATTGCTAATAAATTAGTTTGCATAGCAATTTGATTAATTACAGAAACTACACGAGAAATCTGTTGAGAAGATTCTCCTAAGCGTTTTACTTTTTTAACTATTTCCGAAACTGTTTCTTGGACTAAAAAAATGTTTTGCAATGTTAAATCCATTGCTGCTCCAGTTTCCGTAGCTGCATAGTTAGCATTGTTAATAATTGTGACAGCTTGCTGTGCTATATTAGCTATAGATTGAATAGCAATAGTCATATTATCAATTGTTTCTAAGCTACGGTTATTTTGTTCAGATTCTATAACTGCTTCTGTGGTTAATTTTTGAAGAAATACATTTATTTCATCAACAGCTTGTTGAATTTGGTTCACAATATGCTGAAGATTATTTGGCAAATCCTGCCGTTCTCCAGTGTCTTGATCATTGTTTAATCTACTATTTGCTTTTAACTTTTTTATCTCTATATTCTCCCGGACTAACCAACCTACAAATAATGTCATCATTAACCCAACTGCCGAGGTTGTAATAGCAATTAATAGTAAAAATTCCTTTTGTGGCTTAAAGGCGATCGCTGTATCTTTAGCAACAATTAACCACCAGTTTATATCTGGTGAATCTGATAATTTTCTCAATGGTACATAAGTAATTAGTTGCTGATTTTGCTGATTTTGGGAAACTTCTGTAAATGTCTGAATATCTTTAGCACCTAAAACCTTAGCTAAACTAGGATAAATATCCTGAGTATCTTCACCAAATAAATTTTGATTAGTTCCTATCAAAATTCTCCCTTTTTCATCTAAAAAATAATATTCCTGGCTATCACGATCATCTGTATGACTTTTGACTAATTTTTCTAAAAATTTTAAAGGTGTACGGGTTCTGACTATACCAATAGTATTACCCTTGACTCTATCTTTAATTGGTGCAGCTACATAAATCACCGCGCCTATATTTTTAACTATTTCTGGTTGACTAATAATAGGGGTATCTTGTTTAATTACCTCTTGGAAATAGATCAGTTTTTTTTCTGGACTTAGAGATTCTCCTCCTGATTTCATAATCACTTTTCCATTGAGATCAAATACAGCCACGCTATCATAAACCTTACCAGTTTTTCTCAAGCTATCTAAGGCTTCTTGTGTTTTTATATTAATTCTGCTGATATCAATTTTGTCTTTTTTGCTAGATTTTTCTGTTTTTGCGTTACTAGAATCACTTAATAATTTTATATTAGACAATCCCTGAATATCTTCATAGCGTTTTCCCATAAAACTATTAACCTCATCACTTAAGCTCATTGCCTTAGTTTCTTGGGATATAATAATTTGTTTAGTAATCAACTTGCTACCAAAAATATAAGCTATCGCCCCAATTCCCAATATCGGTAAAGTCCCAATAACTAAAGATAAAATGATGGCTTTTATACTCAATTTAAATTCGCGTAAATATTTCAATTTCAATCCATGATCCAAATTCGGCGCGTAACTAGAATTTTCTCCCTGACTATCAATAACTTTGGCTGGAGAAATTAAAGGTGCTTTATTTTGAGAATCACCGCTTTTTCTGATTTCATTTTTCTTCAACATACTATCCTCACACTAAATCCATAAAACAAAAACATTTAAACCCGATTTTCTAGGCATTAAGCATTAATTTTAGTCAACACAGAGAATAGCCGACTCTAAAATATGTACAGCATCCAATACTAATAATATTTCTTCTTGTTCCACTACACAACCACATAAATAAGGTACTAAACTAGATGCTACTTGTCCCACAGGAGAACGAATATCATCAGCAATAAACTTAGTTGTTCCTTGAATTTCTTGGACAACTAAACCTAGAATCATTGATTCTATTTGAATAACAATGATATTATATTGATGTAACTGATGATCAAGGTATTCTAAATTAAACATTTTCGGTAAATCAACTACCCAAATTATATGACTGCGCCAATTCATCAATCCTAATATACAAGCAGGCATATTGGGAATAGCTGTCACCGATGTCATGGGTACAATAATTGCCTCTTGGGTATGAGCAATGGATAAAATAGCACCAGTTTGTTGATTGAGTTGAAATTTAAGATAGCCATTTTCACTACTGTTATATATGGCTTGATGGTTAAAATCAAGTTGCAATTTTTTCATGGCTGGAGCGAGGATTATTAAAATTAATTTATTTTGGTTTTATAAGATAATTCCAAGTTGCAAAATCAATATTTTTTCAAATCACGTCTAAAAGGATGTTTCTCAAGTAGAAATTAATACAATTTTTAGCAATTAAAAACCGCTTCTACGCAGGTTAAAGATACTGATTTTTAATTATTCCATACAGGTAGATTTAGTTTGTGTACTAACGTTCGCTCTTGTCGTGGCAAAGCCTTATAGATTCGCCCAATACTTTTAAAACATCTTCTAAATACACTTGAATTTTAAATTACCCAGATTGTAGACTCAAACACTTGTGATCTGCTGATGGATATTTGAGCAAACTCTTGTGGGGTGAGAATCTTGCCTGCTTTAATTTGAAATAAATTTGAAATACAGTATATTGCAAGTGAATGAGGCAGAAGTTTGAATCACAAAGCCTTGCAGCTACATGGTTTGATTGCTGACCGCTAACTGCTGATAGCTGCTGTAAATCTGACAGAAAACTCAGTGAATTATTTTACCACTATTCCTGCCAAAAATTGCCAGAAAAATTAGCATCAAAAAATATAATAACTGTGTGATTACCAATTCCATAAATCGGAGCGGCGGGATTCGAACCCACGACCTCCACTACCCCAAAGTGGCGCGCTACCAAGCTGCGCTACGCCCCGTAACTATAAACCTAAAATTTTTAGACTTTTGGAGTGGGGATTATACCAAATTTGAGAGTCTAAAAACTAATTAAGTCACTCTAACGAGTCTATCATAAGGTTAAGGAAAATGGCAAGGGGTTTTTCAAAAAACTTTTAGCATTCCTATTGCTTGCAACAAACCAGACACGGCAGCAGCTTCCCATTTACCCTCTGTACCCCGTCCTGTATTCAGGATAAAGCGGAGATTGTAGGACTGGGGATAACCTTCCACCTCCATCCATAATAAATCACTTTCCGCCTCACAGGCAATTTTTTCTTCCTCCATTAATTCTATAGCTAGATGCTTCATAGTATCTGCAAGCTGATGCAAAAGGCGACAAAATTCATTTAATTCCGCTTCTGTTAATTCAATCGCCCAATCTTCTGTACCAACTAATCCTTTGAATTGTAGTGCATCTGGGTTCCAACCTAAGCGCCAACCCGTACCACTTTTGATAACTCGTTCCATAACTACATAAACTACATATTTTGAAACTACTACTATTGTTGATCAGTCTGTTGCAATCTGTTAATTAACCCAAATCTCAAATCTCAAATCCAAAATGCTATAATTTTGTAGCGATCGCGTTAGAATCTTGGCCAAACTATTTAATCGACGTTCCTATTCGCACACTTTGCGGTTAAGATAGTATATTCGTTCTATTAAAACTCCCGTCCCAGCAATTTTGAAAAATCCTATACTTTAGAGGCAAGAATGGCAGCTAATACCGAGACTTCTGGCAAGCAAAAAGCGTTAAATATCGTACTTGGACAAATTGAGCGTAGCTTCGGTAAAGGAGCAATCATGCGCCTGGGTGATGCTACCCGCATGAAGGTAGAAACAATATCTACCGGTGCGCTTACCCTAGATTTAGCCTTGGGAGGAGGTTTACCCAAAGGACGGATAATTGAGATTTACGGACCAGAAAGTTCTGGTAAAACTACCGTTGCTCTCCATGCTTTGGCAGAAGTCCAGAGAAATGGGGGTATTGCGGCATTTGTAGACGCTGAACACGCCCTAGATCCAACTTACGCAGCCGCATTGGGTGTAGATATTGAAAACTTGCTTGTTTCCCAACCAGACACCGGCGAATCAGCATTAGAAATAGTTGATCAACTTGTGCGTTCTGCAGCTGTTGATATTGTCATTATTGACTCCGTAGCTGCCCTAGTCCCCCGCGCTGAAATTGAAGGGGATATGGGTGATATTCACGTGGGTTTACAAGCTCGCTTAATGAGCCAAGCCTTACGTAAGATAACGGGTAATATTGGTAAATCTGGATGCACAGTTATTTTCATTAACCAGTTGCGGCAAAAAATCGGTGTCACCTATGGTAGTCCAGAAACCACAACGGGTGGTAATGCGCTGAAATTTTACGCTTCTGTACGCTTGGATATTCGCAGAATTCAAACCTTAAAAAAAGGTACGGATGAATTTGGCAACCGCGTGAAAGTGAAAGTAGCTAAAAATAAAGTTGCACCACCTTTCAGAATTGCCGAATTTGATATTATCTTTGGTAAAGGGATTTCTACCCTGGGTTGTTTAGTAGATATAGCCGAAGAAACTGGAGTTCTTTTGCGTAAAGGTGCTTGGTATAGCTACAATGGTGAAAACATTTCCCAAGGTAGAGATAACGCCATTAAATACTTAGAAGAAAAACCAGACTTTGTGGCCAAAGTTAAAGAACAAGTTCTGGAAAAACTAGATAAAGGTGCAGTAGTTTCTGCTAATTCTGTCACCCAACCCCATGACATTGAAGAGGAAGAAGAAATTGACTTAGAAGAATAGACAAAAAATAGAGATGTTACTACTAACATCTCTAAAGTAAAAATCTTCTCAAACTCTTGTTATGCGCGTCTGTAGCGCCTCTACGTCAAAAAAATTCTTTACTTTATCAAAGCCCAATTTTTAATCACACTCACTAATTCACTAGGATGATGAATTAAAAAATCTGGGTTTTGTTTACCTAGTGCTTCAGAAGAATTAAACCCCCAACTGACCGCAATTACCTTGATATTCGCCTTCTTAGCAGATTCCACATCTCTAGTTTCATCTCCTACATAAATCACTGACTCTGGTTTAAACTGTTTTTGACGCAAGACATTATTAATAATTGTGGTTTTGCCAAAAATAGTTACTCCTGAATAAATAAAATCAAACAAGTGATCCAACTTATGACACTTGAGAAATTCATGCACATTGTCTTGAGAGTTAGAAGTAATAATTCCCAAGTGATAACCTTGCTCATGAAGTTCTACTAATGCGGCTTTAATTCCATTAATAAGTTGCAATTCGTGGATTTTATGCTTTAATTCTCCTTTTACTTTTTTGACAAGAAAAGGGATTTTGAATAGTGAAACACCGGAATATTTGATAATCTCTCTGGCTGGTAAGTTTCTGAGTAGTGCTAATTCTTGGGAATTGATCGGAATATATCCAAATTCCCCGGCTAAACGATTGGCAATAGTTACAAGAGCATCTACTGTATCAGCAATCGTCCCATCAAAATCAAAAATTATTACTTTCTGGGTCATTATTATGCTTGGATACGTCAAGATTAGCGCGAGCATTACGTCGTAGCATTTCTGGTTTAATGCGCCGCAAGGCTGATGCTGTGAATCTTTTATCCCACTCCTCATCTGATATTTGTGCCAATTCTACCAGCTTGGGGTGCAAATTTTGAGGATAAGGATGAAAATCAGTTACATCAGTCACTTGAGCAAACCGTTGATTCCAAGGACAAACATCTTGACAAATATCGCAACCTGCTACCCATCCTTGTAAATGAGGTTTAATGTCTGCTGGTAGCTCTTGATCCCGATTCTCTATGGTGTGATAGGCAATGCAGCGATTAGCGTCTACCACAAAGGGTTCAGTAATTGCACCTGTGGGACAAGCTTGTAAACAACGAGTACAAGTCCCACAATGTTGCGTACTCGGTTGATCCTTTTCTAACTCTAGATTAGTTAATACTTCTCCTAAAAACACCCAAGAACCATATTTCCTGGTAATAACATTACCATTTTTAGCAATCCAACCAATCCCAGCTTTTTCAGCCCAAAGTTTATCTTGGATTGGTCCTGTATCTGCATAATAACGCGCTTTTATATCCGTACCCAGAGATTCTAGCCAACTAGCCAATTCCTTCAGCTTTTTGTGCATGACTCTATGATAATCCCGACCCCAGCCATAGCGAGAAATTTTTCCGTATTCATCCTCCTGGGGACGTGCATCGGGTGTATAATAATTCAATGCTACAGATACAAGCGTTATCACTTCCGGCATAACTAAACTAATATTCTCACGCCGGGGATTTTTCATCCATTCCATATCAGCGTGATAACCCATTTTTAGCCAATCTCTCAATTTTTGTATTTCTGTCGCTTCTAAATCAGCCACAGCAGCAATTCCCACCTCATGAAATCCCAACTCTTTGGCCTTTGCTTTCACCACTATGCTGTTAATTGATGTACATTCATTCATTTTTCTTATGGGAAATTTAGCAAAGACAAAAGGGATGATCAGTATATTATCAGGCCAGGCTATGATCCCCTAGTTTACTATTCCTGATTACACATATATGTAAATTTTATTTGCAATTTGTTAAGAAATAATGCAATATGGGATGGAAGAGGTCAAGCAACCCAGAGTGATGAACCTCCTGACTTAATTCATAGACCTTGGAGAAATTATGACATTCACTTCTGATTCAGCTTCAACCAGATTTTCTGGAACTTTTAACTATCAAACCACCGACGCTATCCCTGCGACTATTGCTGTATTTAAATCCCTGAGCGTAGATGACCAATTAGCAGTGCTATGGTATGCCTATACAGAAATGGGTCGCTCTATTACACCAGCAGCCACAGGTGCAGCGCGTTTGCAATTAGCAGAAGGTCTTTTAAATCAAATTAAACAAATGTCTCACCCAGAGCAGTTAGAAGTCATGCGCGACTTGGCTGCTCAAAAAAATAGTTCCATTTCTCGCGCCTATGGTATTCTCAGCGTCAACACTAAGTTGGCCTTCTGGTACGAATTATCAGAATTAATGGTGAAAGGCTTTGTTATTCCCGTACCAGCCGGTTATCAACTGTCCCGCGACGGTTCACGAGTTTTAGAAACCTTAAAAGAATTAGATTTTGGTCAACAAATTACTGTTTTGCGGAAAGTAGTCTCAGATATGGGTGTAGACCCCTTAGCTGATTAGATTTTGGATTTTAGATTTTGGATTTTAGATTTTGGATTTTAGATTTTGGATTTTAGATTTTGGATTTTAGATTTTAAATTCCCCTCAAAGGATTTAACAATTTCTATATCCTCATAGCCTCAATATTTGACCATTTTAGAAGTTACGCAACTGTCACAATAATATCCATAAATAGTCAGTTGCGTAATATCACTTTTTTTAGCATAAACCCATTTTTTTAATCTTGTATTTCTTTATTCCCGTCCTTCTAGCCTTTGCGGTTTATTTCTAATCCAAAATAATACAGGTAAATATATATATGACCGTTGCTAAATTCTCACCACCAGGAGAAATTCAGATTTCAGGAGTCACAGAAACAACAATTTTAAATTACTTTACTACTTTAAATGCCGGGGAATTTACACAAACCGCTGCGTTATTTGCGGAGGATGGTCTTATTTACCCACCATTTGAATGTGCTATTATCGGACAAGATGCGATCGCTACTTATCTTGACAAAGAAGCGCAAGATATCAAAGCCTACCCGCAACAGGGAATGAGTGAGAATTTACCAGATCATTATACTCAAATTCAGGTGACTGGTAAAGCGGAAACTTCCTGGTGTGGTGTAAATGTCCTGTGGTTATTCATTCTCAACCAAAATAAACAAATCACTGAAGCTAAAATCAAGCTTTTAGCCTCACCCCAAGATTTGCTGTGCTTACGGCCACCCGATAAAGAATATACAGTTGATCCCGTTTAGCCTTTAGCAGCAGTAGCTTGAGCTAAAGAACGGAATAGCAATTTTCTACCTAGTTCGATATCAGACGGTGAACACTGCCAATCTGGATGTGCTGTCATTAACAAGCTATCCAAAGTTTCCTGATCAAAAAGATGCCATACAGCAGCATCATTAATTTTTGATTCTAGACCATAACAGTTAGGAGAAATACAGTGAATTATAGAAACACTGGAAATTCTCGCCAAACCCATAATTTCGCCAGGTTGGAGAGAGCGAAATTGACGTATAACTTGTTTAAATTCAGTTATAGAAGATACTAAGAGTCCGGGGATAGACACTGTTGCTTTTTTATCTCCATTCACCGCAATCCAGTAATGACGACTAGGATCAATTCCTTCTAACCAAGGTGATTCATCATCTAGACGATAGCGGGGTGATAGGCAAAATAAAGCTTCCATAGTTGAAATTCTATTAAATTAGGGATTTTTATGTTTAGTAACCAAATAATCGGGATCATCTGCAAGCAGCCCTATATTTACAGTATTTAATAAGTTATACTGATATGTCAAATAAATTTAGCAAAAGTTATTAATTAACTTAATATTTCTTAATCATTAATTTAATCATCAACATTTATCTGCGAGCTACGCGCACTAGTAGAAATAAACCCGTTCCTAATCCAAATAAATTGGGTAGCCATGCACCGATTACAGGAGAAAGAATACCAGCCTGTGCTAAAGCTCCAGAAACAGATAATAGTAGGTAATAACTGAAAATGACAATGACACTAATACCAAAACTTGTTCCTCGTCCAGTACGTTGAGGTATACTACCCATAACTGAGCCAACTAAACCAAAAATCACACAAACAAAGGGAAAAGCGATTTTTTGTTGAATTCGCACTTGTAATTTGCGAATTTTTTGATCATTACCTCCCAAACGTTCGATTTCTAATTGTTCTAAAGCTTGAGAAATATTCATTTCCCCATAATCCCGGTTATTTTCTGCTAAAGTTAAAGGTGTGCGAGGTAGTTGTAATTGCTGATGTTCAAATCGTAAAATATTTCGATAGGATCGATCAGTTGCCACTAAATAAATAGTCCCATTATAAAAATCCCAAACTTGTTTTTTACCGTTCCATTTAGCTGATTCAGAAACGACAATTTGATTAACTTCCCCGCGAGAACGGTCTATAATTGTTAAACCCTTCATTTGTTTACCATCAAACTGATCAGCATAAAATAAGCGAGAAAGTATTTTATTTTTGCTCCCATTTGGTTCATTAATTTCTCGATATTCAGGATAATAAATATTTTGTTGTTTAAAAGAAGGTTGATCTGATTTCAGTGCTGCTTCTAGAGTAACAGTAGCTCGATAATTTGCGGCTGGAGCAATTTGTTCATTAAATATATAAGTCATGATCGTAACTGCAAAACTTAACACTACAGCAGTTAAAACCATCCGATAAACACTAACACCACAGCCACGTAATGCAATTAATTCACTTTCGCTGGAAAGACGACTATAAGTCATTAAAGTAGCTAACAAAGTCGACATGGGAAAAGAATAAACCATGACATAAGGTAGCTTTAATAAGAAAACTTCTAAAGCGATGTTAAGTGGTAAACCAGATTCTACAACTTTTCTTAATAATTCAAATAAACTATCAATTGCTAAAACTACAGAAGTAAATGCACCGACACCAAATAAAAATGGTGGCAGTAATTGGAGCGCCAAATAGCGATCCATGATAGAAAAGGAAAATAGGGAGATGAAATGAGAGAATGGTTTAAATTGTTTAGATGTCATGATTATGTTTCGCGCAAAGGAGCAAAGGCGCAAAGTTTAAAATTTTGATAGCTGGGGTGGTGTAGCCATATTTGGCAATTTTATATTTTAATTTATATTATTTCCTGCTCTCCCAAAGTACAGATTTATCTATGGTTAATTGATTATTCCTGTATTTGAGGGAGTATAGAAATACTATAGAAACGGTTATAAATTAATTTAAACAATTTAAACAATTTAAACAGAGAAATTATCACCTAAATAGTATTGTCGCACCAAAGGATTATTATAGAGTTCATCCGCATGACCAAAGGCGAGAATTTGTCCCTCGCGCATGATATAAGCACGGTTTGTAATGGACAGGGTTTCACGGACATTATGATCTGTGATTAATACACCCATACCACGTTCGCGTAATTGACCGACAATTTCCTGAATTTCAGACACAGCAATGGGGTCAACTCCCGCAAAGGGTTCATCTAAAAAGAGGAATTTAGGTCCATCTTTACCCGCAGCCAAAGCTCTAGCTAATTCTGTGCGTCGTCGTTCACCTCCAGAAAGTTGAATACCTTTACTATCGGCCACTTTTTCTAAGCGAAACTCCCGCAATAAAATATGTAATCTTTTTCCCCATTCTCTTCTAGGAACTTGAGTTTGTTCAAATACTAGGAGAATATTTTCTTGCACTGAAAGATGACGAAATACACTTGGTTCTTGAGCTAAATAGCCAATACCTAATCTAGCCCTTTTGTGCATGGGAAGATCAGTAATATCAAAATTATCTAACCACACTTTACCATGATTAGGTTTTTCTAAACCTGTAGCAATATAAAATGTTGTTGTTTTTCCAGCACCATTGGGACCGAGTAAACCGACAACTTCTCCTTGGTTAACAGCAAGGCTAACATGATTAACAATTAATCGTTTACCGTAGGATTTGTAGATATTCTCTAAAACAATTTTCACGCTTCAGCTTTTCCCTGATAGTAAATGCTAATTAGAACGCTTTAGGGATGGGGTTTTTGGGGCTGGTTTAGTAGTTTGTCTAGTTGGGGAGTCCTCTATCATGTAGATTGATTCTACCTGACGATTAGACTGGGGTAAGGCGATAAATTTACCTTCGTCAATTAGATAAGTGACTTTTTCCGCACGAATACTATTAGTACCTTGTTGTAGGATATACACATTACCACTGAAATCAATCCGTCTTTCCTTGCTAAAGTATTGTGCTTGAGCGGAAGTAGCTTGAATTTGACGAGCCGGATACAGCATTTGCACATTACCACGGGCAGTAATTACTTGGGTTTTCGCGTCATATTCCTGGACATCAGAGCGGATAGTCAAAGGACGATTGCCCCCAGGTTGGGCTATAGCAGGTTGGATTTGGGTAGACAATGCCACCGTACCCACAAAGGAAATTGGCAGCAATAAAGCCAACCCTAAGCGGCTTATCTGTGATTTTAGCAATTGATAAGAAGGTATCATAAAAGTCAAGGAATAGGGAATAGGGAATCAAATATGAGTTCTATAGCAAAAACGGACGGTGGTTTTAAATTTTAGTTTCGCTTTGAAAATGTCTGATCAAAACTGGCAAGAATTTGTTAGTTAATTGTTACTAAGTTATTGATTTTTACATATCTATGTACTTGCAATAAATTATTAAATCATACTTATACAAGTCATGATTTAGACATTAATTGACCGCGACTGGCATATTACTTAAGTGCGTCAAGTGCCAAAAATTTGTTAATTATTACCATTACCGAATTATTGAAGACGCACCCTACAGGAGATGATTAAAGGATTAAATCATGCAAATCATCCAAATCATAGTTTAGACACTAATCATGACTCAGAGAAATGCTGGGTAAAAGCCAAATTTGATTTTCTACCAATTCAGTATTTGCCAATGTTTCTAAACTTTCCTGTTGTAGTATTGTTAATAAATCTACACTTTGGGTAAATAACTCTTCCACATTAATACCGCCGTAGCTAGGTAGATAACGCCTAAGACGATTACTACCTTCTCCTAAAAGAATCATTGCCCCTCGTCGGTTACAATTACCCAGATGATAGAGTCCTACAGCGATTTGGAGAATACCTTGATAAAAAGTTTTATCTGGTTCGAGACTATCGATCCAGATTGCTTCTAGAATGTCATGACAGGCATAGAACTCTCCCGCATTGAACTGTTCTATACCATGCCAAAACTCGTCAGGCATGGTTTCATTCATCCCATACTATCCCGAACTTCTTTAATAGTTGCCATGGATATTTCTTGTTTATCACCGACAAAATCATTATCAGGGGTGAGGAACAGCATACAGTGACATTCTTTACGTTCACGCATGGGTACGCAGGGACAGTTCCAAAAAGCGGCGTTAACTTCGGCCTCTTTATCCTCATAATGGCGACAGGGACATAAAGGCGCTCCCAGGTCGTCTTTGTGTTTGGCCAGCCCTTCTATCACAACTGCGGTAACGGAAGGTTCAGAACAGAAGAATGTTCCCGTCCGTTTAGCGTATTGTTCGGAAAAATGCCGCATTGCCTCTAGGCTTTTATCGCTAGATTTTAAATTCACTTCTGGTGTAGTCATTGCTGATAAATTTTAATGTTTCTTTGCATTGTACATCACGGTCAGTGAGAGAAATCACTTTCAAACAAACTCAGAGCTTTTTGTAATTGAGGTTGTAGTTCTTGTTCGTTTTAGATAAAAATAGGGGGATATCCTTGATTAATGACCCTTTCTGCCAATGAATCTGGGTTTTGCTAGAGTAACCAACGACTAACAAAGGTTAAAGTTGATTTTTTCGGCAATAAATTTGTTCATTAATGATTGCTATATGTGAAAATTATCTGTTGATAAAGCCCTGGTGACTAGAAGTCGCAGCTATACAAACAAAGTCAGCCTACCCGGACTAAAAAAATTCAGCTGCAACCCACATAAGTGGACTTGGCTTGTGTAGATACGGTTAAATGCCCACCTAACTAAACCCCTACAACCAACAACTGATAACATGATTTATCCCGTTATTTGGCGTAATAATTCAGTATCACTGATTGATCAAACTCGCTTACCTAATGAATATATAGTGGTGGAAATTCACCGCAGTCAAGATATGGCCCAAGCTATTACCACTATGATTGTTAGAGGTGCGCCAGCAATTGGAGTGGCTGCTGCTTATGGAATGTACTTAGGGGCAAGAGAAATTGAAACTAGCGATCGCCAGGAGTTTTTAGCTAAACTAGAGAAAGTAGCCGATTTATTGCGTTCTACCCGCCCCACTGCGGTAAATTTATTTTGGGCAATTGGTAGAATGATGCAAACGGCTTATGAGACTTTGGGAACAGTTACAGAAATTCAGCAAACTCTTTTAGAAACAGCTAAAAACATTAATGCCGAAGACTTACAAACTTGTCAAGCTATAGGTGATCATGGTTTAGGCGCATTACCACAAACCCCGGAAAAACTAATTATCCTCACCCATTGTAATGCAGGTGCTTTAGCCACGGCTGGATATGGTACAGCTTTAGGTGTAGTCCGTTCCGCTTGGAAACAAGGACGTTTAGCCAGAGTATTTGCAGACGAAACTCGTCCGCGCTTACAAGGTGCAAAACTCACCGCTTGGGAATGTGTACAAGAAGGAATTCCAGTCACAGTAATTACCGATAATATGGCCGCCCACTGCATGAAACAAGGTTTAATAGATGCTGTAGTTGTAGGCGCTGATAGAATAGCTGCTAATGGTGACACTGCTAATAAAATCGGGACTTACAGTTTAGCTATTGTTGCCAAATCCCATCATATCCCTTTCTTTGTCGCTGCACCTTTATCCACCATAGATTTTCAAATAGCTAATGGTAGTCAAATTCCCATTGAAGAACGTCACCCAGGGGAAATTTATCAAATAGGTGAAACTATTCTCACCCCTCCAGGAGTAGAATTTTATAACCCGGCTTTTGATGTCACACCTGCGGATCTAATTACAGCCATTATTACAGAAAATGGTGCTTTTTCTCCAAGTGATTTATTAACGGCTAAAGAAAAATAAATACTTGCTTTTTTCTCTTTCCCATACTCTGTATGGGAATGAATTATATAATTATTAAACGCAGATAAACGCAGATAAACGCGGACGAATAAATACAGATAAATACAGATTAATTTTTTTTAATTTTTGATTCCTATCCATTGGGTAACAGGGGACATTGCTTTCCAACCCAAAAATCTTGACCCAATAGGTTCAGCGCGTTGAATTGCAATCCGGGTAAAATTCCCTCCCACTTTTTCATACCATTGATATAAAATCACTTCACCCTCTAATGTCACAACATTAACAACCATTCTCCCCCCAGAAAGTAAAGCATTCCAGCAATTTTCTAGTATTTCTGGTTCTGTCACACCACCACCAATAAAAATCGCGTTGGGTGGAGGTAAATTTTCTATAACTTCCGTACTTTTACCCGCAATAATTTGTAAATTCGGTGTTCCCAAAGCAGCCGCATTATCAGCAATATAATTTATTCTAGAGGCATTTTGTTCAATAGCGATCGCTCGACATCTCCTGTCGCTTCGCAGCCATTCTATAGAAATAGAACCACAACCAGCCCCCACATCCCACAGTAACTCCCCAGGGTGAGGTGCTAAACTCGATAAAGTCACCGCCCGGACTTCTCTTTTTGTCAATTGTCCATCATGATGAAAAGCACTATCAGGTAAACCGGGAAATCTCGATAAACCAACTATTCCCTTATCAGCAGTACATTCCACAGCAATAGTATTTAAAGGGGCGATATTTTTTCCTTGCCAATTAGTAGCGATATCTGTTATAATATCCTCATTAATATTACCCATTTTTTCTAAAACGGTAATTTGACTATTACCGTAACCGCGACTTATTAAAATTTCCGCCACATTAGCCGGGGTATGTTTTCCCTCACTCAAAATTAATAATTTTGCACCAGGATAAATGTAAGATTGGACTAGAGAAACCGGACGACCACATAAACTTAAAGTTTCCACCTCCGTTAAAGACCATCCTAGTCGAGAACAAGCTAGACTAAAAGCCGAAGGTGCAGGAATAATTGTAACTTCCGAAATATTAATATCTTTAAGAATATTTGTACCCACACCATAGCATAAAGGATCGCCACTAGCTAAAATACAAACTGCTTGGCCACGACGACTAATAATTTCTGTTATGGAAGTTTGAAAAGGTGATTTCCAGGGAATTTTTTCCCGGTGGTCGTCGGGGGGTAACATGGAAAGATGACGTTCCCCTCCAAAGATAATTTTAGCTTTGTCTAAGCAAGAAACAGCTAGGGGACTTAACCCTGCTAAACCATCTTCACCGATACCGATAATTGATAACCATTTTTGCATAATTTGTGAGGTTGTTTGTTTTGTTGGAATATCGCTTTTATTACCTTACCGTTACAGGCTATGAACTTGAAAATAGAGATTGAACAAGAGGAAGACGGACGCTTTATTGCAGAGGTGATTGATTTTCCCGCTGTGTTAACCTATGTAAACAATATAGGAAGCGGTGGCTATAAGGTTCAGGCTTTGACTTTGCGTGTTTTGTCTGATAAAGTGGCACATTATGAAGTCAAATCTGATTTGTATTGAATTAGTCTATAATTATTAAGCAAATTAATACACAAAGGAATTTAGATGCTGCGTATATTCCAAAATGCCAAAAGCGTAATATCAGTCTGTCTAGCGACATTGATTGTTGTAGTAAGCACTTTAACTATTTTTCCATCTACAGCTAGTGCGGATAATAATTTCATGCAGAGTAATTTGGGAAATAATGGAGATGTGGTAATTTTCAAATGTACCTCGGACTGCGGTAATATCTTTTCATTTGCAGCCGGAATGTTTTCCGGTAGCGCAGTAACGGTTATTGCTCTTACGGATACAACAAGTTTAGTTGCTACTTGGGCTGCTATTGGACAAACAGCTGTAACAGCTTTAGCTCCATTAGCGGCCGCTGCTACAACTGTTGTATCAGCACCAGTTCTAGTTCCTGTAGCAGCAACACTAGCAGTAGGAGCAGTAGGTGGATACGTTGCATCTCAGGTAGTAAGCAATTTAAGCGATAGCCACAGTCAAAATTTAAATTAGTAGTTTCTGATTTGCTGTATTTGACAATATTGGAAATCACCAATTTTTTAAGTCATCTGATTATTTCATAGAAGACTTGTAAACATAAAATTAATAAGCCTTCGGTTAATTTATCGAGGGTTTTTTGCTGTTAATATACATCTTTCATTTTCCCACCAAACCGCCTGAGAATGAATTCTCAGTCTCATAGCAAAAGTCTGTTAAAACAGACTTAATAAATATCAATCTTCATTCAGCTTTAGCTTAATTTTGCTATTAGCCAAGAAATTTATTTTTTGCTTTTAAAATCCAGTCAATTAAATTAGTGTTATAATTATTCTATCTATTTATAAGGAGAAATTATGAACATTGATACATCTTTAGATCAAATCATTCTTGATCAGATTAATATCATTCAACAACAAACCAACCAAGATATCAAACAAATTATTCAAACCGCAATTGATCTTTATTATCAAAAAATTAAACAGCCAGAAAATGATCCTCTTGCTTTACTTAAACAAAGTGACTTTATTGCGTGTGGAGAAGGTGATCCAGATTTGTCTAGCACTTACAAAACTCAATTAAAAACCATCTTAGAAGAATCTTTATGATTATAGCAGATACAGGATTTTGGTTAGCATTAGCAATAGGGAAAAAATCAAGACTTAATATTAAAGATTTTTGATTAAATTATCATTAGTGTATCCTTATTTATTGAAATTATGCCTACTGAAACTATTACACTACAAATACCCGAAACTATCTATCAACAGTTAGTTAATACCGCCACTGCTATGGTTCGGGCTACAATAATTAGCTTACCTATGAATAAACCCGTTACCCCTTTATTATAGTTGTTCGTAAACCTTTGTTAATGAGTGGTTGGTATCCTCTTCATGACTAAAAAAATTAACGATAGCATAAAATACTATTTTGTGGTACAATGCTAAAACTTAGGGTTGGGAAACTTCGGTGTAATTCCGGGACTGTGCCGCAGCTGTAAAGCAATTTTGGATTTGACTAAAAATCTCAAATCTAAAGTTGGGTAAGTCAGAATGCCAATTCTAGGGTATCTACTCAATTTCTGTCTCTGCGTCACACAGAGAAGGAGTCACGATTTTGCAATTTCCATTGACTGCTTGTCCAGGGTTATTTTACAATACATTAGCCCAAGATGGTTTTCTCTGTCGTCTGAGAATACCAGGGGGAATGATTAATTCTCAACAATTTGAGGCCATAGCGGATATTTCTGATCATTATGGTGGGGGCTATATTGATATTACTAACCGCGCTAATATCCAAATTAGAGAAATTAAACAAGGGATAAATATTCAAGTTCTGGAAAAATTACAAGCGCTAGGTTTAGCTTCTACTAATGCTAGTGTAGACCATATCCGCAATATTATGACTAGTCCTACAGCGGGTATTGATACTCAAGAACTAATAGATACTCGTCCCTTAGTTAAAGCTTGGGAAAAATATATTACAGCACATTCTCATCTCTCCCAATTATCGGCGAAATTTAGTGTGTGTTTTGATGGTGGAGGCAAAATTTCCCTAAAAGACCGCCCTAATGATATCATCTTAGCAGCAGAATTAATTAACAGCAATATCCATTGGCGATTATATCTCAGTTATGGAGAAAAAGGAGAACCAGCCAAAGACACGGGAATTTTACTTAAACCAGTAGAGACAATAGCAGTTTTAGCAGCATTAGCAGAAACTTACCTCAAACACATAGACATTAACAACCGTTGTAAACCACGTTTACGAGAAATTATCAATCACATCACCATCGAAAAATATCTGCACCAAGTCAAAGAAGAATTAGAGCCAAACACATTTAATTTTGAATTTAATCTTGAAAAACCTTCTCTTTGCGCCTCTGCGTCTCTGCGAGAGAAAAATCTTATAGGCATTCATAGCCAGAAACAAAGCGGGTTATATTACATTGGTATTGTTTTACCTTTAGGAAGACTAGAAACCTATCAAATTCGAGGTTTAGCTAATCTTGCCAAAAGATACGGTGATGATAATATCAGGTTAACACCTTGGCAAAACCTAATATTAAGCGACATTCCCCAAAATCAAATCATAGAAGTTGAGAAAGAAATTACCAACTTGGATTTAAACTATTCACCAACGGACATCAAAAGTTTTTTAGTAGCTTGTTCTGGGAAACGAGGTTGTGCTGCTGCGGCCACAGAAACGAAAGATGATGCTTTAGACTTGGCAAAATACCTAGAAAATCTTATGATTTTAGATTGTTCGGTTAATATCCATTTTAGTGGGTGCAGTAAATCTTGCGCTCAACATACCCAAGCTGATATTACCTTACTTGGTGTTGCCGGCGGAAATTTTCCCGGTTATCAAATTTATGTTCTTGGTCATTTGCTCTATGAATATGTGACTTTAGCTAAAGTTCCAATGATCATTCAGCAAATATTGGCAGTGTATCAGCAACAACGTCTAAGTTTACAGGAATCCTTCAGCCAGTTTATTGACCGTCAAAAACACCAATTAAACCAATTATTTAGCAAATCCAGTCCAAATTCAACAGTTACAATTTTAAAATACCATGTTTGATTACATCCGTGACGCTAACGAAATATACGCTAAATCCTTTGAAATTATTCGCTCAGAATCCAATCTCCATGTGTTACCAGATGATGTAGCTAAAATTGCTGTTCGTCTGATTCATGCCTGTGGAATGACGGATATTGTCAAAGACTTAGGATATTCTTCTACAGCGGTAGAAGCTGGGAGAAAAGCCTTGATTGACGGCGCACCGATTTTGTGCGATTCTCACATGGTAGCCGAAGGGATAACAAGAAAAAGACTACCCAAAAATAATAGGGTGATCTGTACCCTAAATGATCCAGAAGTACCACAACTGGCTAAAAGATTAAAAAATACAAGATCAGCATCTGCCCTAGAATTATGGCGCTTTCATATAGAAGGGGCAATAGTGGTGATTGGAAATGCACCTACAGCACTATTTAGGCTATTGGAAATGCTAGACGAGGGAGTTCCTAAACCGGCGTTAATATTGGGTTTTCCCGTCGGTTTTGTGGGTGCGGTTGAGTCAAAAGCCGCATTGTCCGCAGATAGCCGCAATGTACCATTCTTAACTTTACATGGAAGACGGGGCGGAAGTGCGATCGCTGCGGCTGCTGTTAACGCTTTAGCAAGTGAGGAAGAGTAATGACTAATCCTGGAGGTCGTCTTTATGGAATTGGTGTCGGACCTGGAGACCCAGAACTCATTACCTTAAAAGCCTTACGTATCCTCCGTTCCGTTCCCGTTGTTGCTTATCAGTCAGCGGTAGATAAAGAAAGTATCGCCAGAAAGATTGTTTCCCCCTACCTGGATAATCATCAAATTGAGGTATTATTTCATCTTCCTCGCGCCTTAGAACCAGAAAATGCCAAATCTATCTACGACCGAGAAGTTCAACCCATTGCTGACCATTTAGCCGCTGGTCGAGACGTGGTGGTTCTCTGTGAAGGAGACCCGTTTTTTTACGGTTCATTTATGTATTTATTTACTCGATTAGCTGATAAATACAAAACAGAAGTTGTTCCTGGAGTTTCCTCACTTATGGCTTGTCCTGTGGCTTTAGGTTTGCCATTTACTTATTATAATGATGTTCTTACCGTTTTACCTGCGCCATTACCAATAGAAATACTAACTAGCCAACTTCTAACCACTGACGCGGCGGCCATTATGAAACTTGGTCGTCATTTCTCTAAAATTAGGAATCTTCTCCATGAATTGGGACTAGCTTCACGGGCTAGATATATTGAACGCGCTACAAGTACGCAACAACGTATATTACCTTTAGATGCGGTTAACCCCTTGGAAGTACCCTATTTTTCCATGATTATCATCCCTACCAAAAATAAATTGTAGGAAATTGGGAATTGATAACTCTTGATATTCATCTGCGGTTAATTACCCATTTCTATCCCGTTTAAATTCTCAATAGCTTAGTTTCGTCAAATACATGAATACAAGAGTAGTCCCAGCGGTTGTAGTTTTAAGTCAAAATAGCGTTATTGTGGGGCGGAAAATTACTAATATCTTTGCAACCGCGAAATTATACGGTTTAGCTAGTCGTACTCATGATATTGATATTAGTTTTACCAACTTTGGCGAAACTGTGCGGGAATTGTTTGCTGCTGGTACGCCAATAATTGGTGTTTGTGCGGCTGGGATTCTCATTAGAACAATTTCACCCATTTTAAATGATAAGGGACAAGAACCACCTCTTTTAGCTGTCGCAGAAGATGGAAGTGCTGTAGTACCGCTTTTAGGTGGACTGAGTGGTGTAAATGATTTAGCCCGTCAAATTGGAGAAGTGCTGAATATTAAACCAGCAATTACCACCACGGGGGATATCCGGTTTCATACCGCTTTGTTGTCTCCCCCCTGGGGATATCATTTAGCTAACCCAGAACAGGGGAAAAAATTTATTGCTGACCTATTGTCCGGGAAAAAAGTCAAGTTACTCGGAACAGCACCTTGGTTGAGGGAGAGTAATTTACCTATTGATGAAAACGGCGAGTTAAAGATTAAAATTACCGAATATTTGGGTAATTATGACTGTAATTGTTTAGTTTATCATCCTGCGACCATAGCGATCGCTCTCACCAACCCAGAACCAGATACAATTACTCAAATTCAGCAAATACTCACAAAATCTAACTTAGCATCTGTTGCTGTCGCTGGCATATTTGCACCTCTTCACTTGGCCAATAATTCCCAACTCCATGCTGTAGCTAAGGCTTTAAACGTTCCTGTCCGGTTTTTTCGGGAAAACCAACTCTCCTCCGCTTCAGCCCTAGCCTTAGCCGCCACAGGTACAGACGGTCGAATTATATCATCTTCATGTTCTTCTATTGCTGTCGCCATTTCCAGCCAAATTATCAACCCCACCACAACAGGACAAGCCCAGGGGAAATTAGCCATTATTGGTACTGGTCCTGGTGGATTTCAATGGATGTCACCACAAGTAAGGGAAATTTTGCATTCAGCTACGGATTTAGTAGGTTATAAAACTTATATTAATTTAATTGCATCCTTGGCTGTCGGCAAGCGCGTCCATGAATCAGATAATCGAGTAGAAGCAGAAAGGGCTTATCAGGCGCTAGACTTAGCCGCAGCGGGAAAATATGTAGCGGTTGTCTCTTCTGGCGACCCCGGTATTTACGCAATGGCTGCGGCGGTTTTTGAGGTTTTAGACCAATATAATAAACCAGAATGGCGCACAATTGATATTCAGGTCGCCCCTGGTATTTCCGCTATGCAAGCCGCCTCCGCCCGTATTGGTGCGCCTTTGGGACATGACTTTTGCGTAATTTCCCTATCTGATATTTTAAAGCCTTGGGAAATTATCGCCGAAAGAATCACCACTGCGGCGGTAAGTGATTTTGTGATTGCTTTCTATAACCCTGTATCAAAAAAACGCAATTGGCAACTAGCAGCCGCGAAAAAAATTTTATTAGCATACAGAAAACCTCATACACCAGTAGTGTTAGGAAGAAATCTAGGGAGAAAGGGAGAAGAGGTTAAAGTTATTACCCTAGAAGAGTTAGAACCAACATTAGCAGATATGGGAACTGTAATTATTATTGGTTCTTCCCATACTCAACAAATTCAACAAGATAATAATGTTTGGGTTTATACTTCACGTCGCTATAACTTTGAGGAATAATGTTTTTTTATTTTTTTTATATAGCAGGGAATAGTCCAGGTTTATCTGCGGTGAACTTCCCTATTTCTCTACTTGACAGCAGAAGAGAAATACTATAATTTTCAAGATATAATTCACTTAATTATGTCTAGTTTATACAGCAGTTTCCGAAGTTATGAGGTACAGTTAGTAATAATAAAGATAATACTGTCATGAAAGCATATTCAGTGGATCTCCGAGAAAAAATAGTTGCAGCCCATATTGAGGAA
>NZ_JACJQS010000042.1:0-41873 GCF_014696755.1 Anabaena sp. FACHB-1391
CTTGAGGTGAAGACTTTGGGTGTAGCACAGCGATAGCGAAGCGCTGCTGCAAGCAGTTCGCTATATAATAGGGTAAGTTTAGGTTGAGTGAGGTACATTTTGTGCGGGCAAGATGCCCGCACCACAAGAGTTTTATTTTATTATTAATATCTGTACTTGAGGTAAAGGCTTTGGAGGTAGGATAGCGATAGCGAAGCGCTGCTGCAAGCAGTTCGCTATATTATATAGTAACGCACCATTTAAAATCATTGACATCATCAAAAAATCCCCCTCCTCATCCTGTACATCCTTTCATCCTGGATATCCTGATTCTGACATAAATTAGGTGACAGGTGCTACGCCACGGGGATAGGTGACAGGGAACAGCTTTTTGAGTAGGGTGTGTTAGCTATTCGTAACGCACCATTTTAAATCATTGACATCATCAAAAAATCCCCCTCCTCATCCTGTACATCCTTTCATCAGTTGACAGGGAACAGCCAACAAAATGCAAAAAAAACCGCGAAAAATTTGCTTTTTAGGTATTGACAAAGGATTTTAAATATGTTATCCTTATCTTGATAAGGAAGAACTATCTTAAATTATTTAATTAATAAAACAACAAAATCCCCAACCTCTCAAAGAAGTCGGGGATATGATTCAAAATCAAGCCTTACAGCATGGGTACAAACTGAGACTTATCAGGTACTTCCGCATACTCAGCCACGATTTGTCTAAGTTCGTCACCATTAATGGTTTCTTTTTCAATCAACAAATCAACTAAACGATCTGCAAGACTACGATGATCACGCATGATCTTCTTAGCGTTAGTATAGCATTCTTCCACAATCATTCTGACTTGAGCATCAATGCGACAAGCGATAGACTCGGAATATTCGGAACGGGTTGTCCAGTCACGACCCAGGAACACCTCACCCTGTTGGCTTTCCAGAGATAAAGGACCTAGATCAGACATTCCGAACCGTGTTACCATTTGTCGAGCCATGCCTGATAACTGCTGTAAGTCTCCACCAGCGCCAGTTGTCACTTCTGCTGCTCCAAAAATTACTTCCTCAGCAGCCCGACCACCTAAAGCCCCGGTAATTCTGGCCTTTAGCTGAGAACGGCTAATTAGACCCTGTTCTTCATTAGGCATAAACCAAGTTAAACCCTGGGCTTGTCCCCTGGGAATCAAAGTCACCTTTTGGACGGGGTCATGGTCTTTAAGTAAAGTCCCCACCAAAGCGTGTCCAATTTCATGGTAAGCAATCAACCGCTTACTCTTGCTGTCTACCAGGGGAGTACCTTCCATCCCCGCAACTACGCGGTCTACAGCATCATCAATTTCCGCTAAAGTGATACCCTCTTTGCGTCTTCTAGCAGTGAGAATAGCCGCTTCATTGAGCAGATTAGCTAAATCTGCACCGGTAAATCCTGGAGTTCGACGGGCGATCGCTTCCAAGGACACGCTATCATCCAACTTCTTATTTCTAGCATGAACCTGTAATACTTCCAAACGGCCTTTAATGTCTGGAGCATCTACCGTTACTTGTCTATCGAAACGACCAGGACGCAACAAAGCCGCATCTAAGACATCGGGACGGTTGGTAGCAGCAATAATAATAATGCCAGTATTGCCTTCAAAACCGTCCATTTCCGTTAATAATTGATTAAGGGTTTGTTCCCGTTCATCATTACCACCACCAATACCAGCGCCCCGTTGACGACCCACAGCGTCAATTTCATCAATAAAGATAATACAGGGAGCGTTATCTTTCGCTTTCTTAAACAAATCACGGACACGGGAAGCACCCACACCCACGAACATTTCTACAAATTCCGAACCGGAAATACTGAAAAAAGGAACACCAGCTTCACCAGCGATCGCTTTAGCGAGTAAAGTTTTACCAGTTCCTGGAGGTCCAACTAATAGTACACCCTTGGGAATCCGAGCGCCAACAGCGGTAAATTTTTCAGGTTGTTTCAGAAAAGTGACAACCTCTTGTAATTCTTCCTTTGCTTCTTCAATTCCCGCCACATCATCGAATTTTACCCCAGTTTTCGCTTCCATTTGGAAACGAGCGCGGGATTTGCCAAAATTCATCGCTTGTCCAGGACCACCGGGAAGATTATTAGAACGACGGAACAAAAAGAAAAGTCCCGTAATCAATAAAACCGGGAAAATCAAATTCCCCAAAAGTCCCCAGATTGCTCCGTCATTTCGCATGGGGTGGGCATCAAAGCTCACTTCCTTCTGTTTCAGCTTTTGAATCAATTCCGGGGCATTCACGGGCAAATCTACCCGCCAGCGTTGAGTGCGATTTTCGATGTCTTGGTCATTGGCCTCAATAATTGCCGTTCTCCCACCATCGTAAAGATCCACATTAATAACACGATCTGCGTCCAAATATTCCAGAAAGCGACCGTAGGTCATGCGGGTATTGGCAGCATTTTTACCCGTATCCGCAGAAGTGCCTGTAAAAGTGCCTTGCCAGAAGAAAAAGCCAATTACTAAGGCCAGCACTGACCAAAGTGCTACGACTCTCCAAGAAAATTTCATCTTTAATTTGCCTCTAGATACTAATATGACTGCTTTTGTAACGGATGTTTATAAATCCATTTTGTAATTTGAGCCATAAAACCTCGGTTTGCTTATGGCAGATTCATGAAGTTTGTCTAGAATCTTAATTAAATTTAACCTAATTCTCATAGTAATACCAATTAAAAATTAAAAATTAAACGTTAAATATTCCCAAAATCATACCCAGTAAGGATTTGGGGCTAATTTATATTTTGCTATCTCTATTACTAATTTTATGCTGGACTGCACAGGATTACCAAATTCATTTATTTTTCTTTATCTGTGTTTATCTGCGTTTATTGATATAGTTTATCTTTTGTATGCTTTAAAGCTAAATACAACGTAAATGGTACAGAGAATGAACCACGAAGAAACGAAGAAGCGAAGGTAAGAGTTTTAGAGAGATTTTTCGTGATGGGTGATAGTGTCATCGCTGATCTTGTAACTAATCATCGGTTAAAATATAGTAGACTTCTTGTGGAAATTTTTATGAAAGCAGAGTTAACAGCCATCATTGAGAGAGCAACGGAAGGAGGATATTGGGCAATTTGTCCAGAAATTTCTGGTGCTAATGGTCAAGGTGAAACCATTGAGGAAGCGAAAGAAAACTTGGAACTTGCTATTCAATTGATTATTGAAGATCGTATGGCAGATATCCGCAGGGGAATCACAGAAGATGCGATAGAAGAGACCATTTTAATTCCATGAAACGTAAAGAATTAGAAAAAAAGTGAAAACAAGCAGGTTGTTACTTAAAACAAGAAGGTGGTTCTCATTCTTTATGGATTAATCCTCAAACAGGTGTCATTGAGGCTGTACCAAGACATACAGAAATTAAGGAATTTTTAGCCCAGAAAATTCTTAAAAACTTAAATGCCGAATAAGTAGGTGAACACAATAAAACCAATCTGTGTAAAGAAAAGTAAAATCGCCCAAAACCTCTTCACTCTGTTCAACCTTCTCTACAAGGGTTTCAAGTCACGCACATTTAATTCTCACAAGATGTCTAATCATTTACTTAGCTCCCATAATTTTTAAAGTATAAGGTAGGGAATCATTTTCCTTGTAAGAACCAATCCAAATTTGGTAAGTTCCTGGTAGCCATTCACCAACAACACCGGGATTTTTACCATCAAAGTCATCATTACACCAAGTTCCACCAGGTCCTTTGATAATCATGGTCGTGTCCGCAGGACTGTTAACTACTAATTTTAGGTATTCAAATTTACTCAATAGTTTCAGCGTATGATCGGGTGCTTCATCCATAAATCCCTTACAAGGTCCAGTTGATGTTGTTTCTGTTTCGGCTATTTGGCTTCCGGGTATTGAACCACCACTCATTCCCCTGACTGTCAATGGATCTGGGGAAAATGGATATTGAATAGTAACATTTTCAAAAATCTGGGAAACTCGTTGAGCATTAGCCACTTGAGTAAATCCACCTGTAGTCCAGAGTATAATCATTCCTGTAGTCAATACTTTTTTGGACATTGTAATTATAGAAATTTGCTAAATACCTTTAAAGACATAAATTTACGGTCTCAAGTTCCTTTAGAGAAAAGACTTGAGTACCGCTGTGAGAATTTAAAATTCCAGAAAATTCTTACCCAATACTCAGTAATTAATTATTGCTAATTGCTTGATTCAAGCGGGATCTATCTAAACCAATCTGATTTAACAGTAACCAAGATTGAATTAAATCTGGTCCGTGTACATCCCCGGTTAAACCTGCTCTGAGCGATCGCATCACTAAGCCCTTTTTCACATTTTCTGTTTTTACAACTTGCTTAATTATACCTTGGGCTATATCTGCTGATAAATTTGGTTGACTCTCTAAAGCTGTAGTAATTGCTTGTAGTACAGCTTTAACACCTTCCTGCTGTAGTTGTTGACTACCTTCTTCAGTTAATTCTACACCATCAGTAAAAAATCCCTTGGTCATTTCCACAGCATCTACCAACCGAGTCAAACTAGCAGCAATTAACCCCGTTAATGATTCTAACCAAGGACGTTCTCTACCACCGTTAAATTGATAACCAGCTTTTTCCCAGAAGGGCATAAGTAAATCTGTAAGTTCCCCCACTGGCTTATGATGGAGATATTGGCTATTCAACCAGTCCAATTTATCCCAGTCAAATTTAGCACCAGCCTTATTCACTCGCTCAAAGCCAAAATCCTGAGCCGCTGATTCCAAATCAAAGATTTCTTGCGTGGAATCCCCTGGCGACCATCCTAATAAAGTCATATAATTTACTAGAGCTTCCGCCGTAAAACCCAGATCCTGAAAGTCACAAATAGAAGTTACTCCATCTCGTTTCGAGAGTTTTCGCCCTTCTTGGTTTAAAATCAAGGGTGTATGGGCAAATTCGGGAATTTTCGCCCCCAAAGCTTCATATAGTAAAATCTGTTTAGCTGTATTAGCGATATGGTCTTCACCCCGAATCACATGAGTAATTTCCATATCAATATCATCCACAACCACCACAAAATTATACAATGGTTGACCACTACCATCACTAGAAGCGCGAGCAATGACCATATCACCACCCAAATCACTACCACGCCAACTCATTTTACCCCGTACTAAGTCATTCCAAACAATTTCCCGATCATCGGCAATTTGGAAACGAATTACAGAAGAACGTCCTTGAGCCTCAAACTCAGCCCTTTGTTCTGGAGTTAAGTACCGATGACGGTTATCATAACGAGGTGCTTCACCTTTAGCCTTTTGCGCTTCTCGTAAAGCGTCTAATTCTTCAGATGTGGTATAACAGCGGTAAGCTAGTCCTTGATCTAGTAGTTTTTCAACTGCTTCCTTGTAAAGTTCTAAGCGTTGAGATTGGAAAAATGGACCTTCATCCCAATTCAATCCTAACCAGCGTAGTCCATTGAGAATATTATCTGTATATTCTGGACGCGATCGCTCTAAATCTGTATCTTCTATTCTTAAAATAAACTTGCCATGATGGTGACGAGCGAACAAGTAATTAAATACAGCCGTTCTCGCTGTACCAATATGTAAATTTCCGGTAGGACTTGGAGCTATACGGACTCTGACGGTCACAGTTGATTCTCTCTTTTATACAGCACAATTAAACTTACTGATATAAAACCTATGAGTATATATGAATATCTCAGCATTTTACATTCAGCACTTTTGAACAGGAATAAGGAAACCCGAAACTTAATCACGGGTAACAGGCTTGATTATAACCCAATTTAAGTTTCTTTTCCTATTCCTACATGGTATATTGTCCAGGGCGAACGATGGGACTCGAACCCACGAATGGTGGTACCACAAACCACTGCCTTAACCACTTGGCTACGCTCGCCATTCAACTTATTTTTCAATAATAACACTAACTAAAAAAATGATCAAGCCTTTTTGATCAGAAATTTAGATAATTTTCTTGGTAGTCTTTGAAAGACCAACAACTACCGACTTCAAGTTGAAATATGAAACTTTTAACTACTCTCATCAGTATAGGAGCAGTAAGTGTTACTATATTGGGGGTGATTATGGCCAAAACCAACCCCAATCAGATTGAGTATGAAAAGTATGCAGTTCACAAGCTGACAACATACTTAGAAACTGATGTATGTCAAAAGACTCCGAATTTCCTGGAAAGATTAATTAAAGTTGATTGTCATCAAATGCTTCAAACGCTTAAACCAGAAATTAAAGAACTTATTACCAGTACAACCAACCGACAAGACTATATAATCTTTAGTATTTATAGAAGTGAAATTAAACTTGATTCGTGGATACCAGGTTACAAGTTTGAAACTGTGGGAGCATTGAATCAATTTTATACTTACAATGCCGAAGAAAAATAAATAGGGAATAGGTGGGAATTTTACCAATGACAACTAATGACTAATACAGCTTATCTTTTAGTATCTCACGGAAGTCGTGATCCTCGTCCAGATTTGGCCATGCAGCAATTAGCTAGGCTGTTAAGTGAGATGTTACCCCAAGGGGAAGACTTGATAGGTATTGCTACCCTAGAGGCCAATATCCAACCTTTACATCAACAAATTCAAGATTTCGCTGATCAAGTTCAGGCTTTTGGCTGTAAAATAGTGCAAATTATACCCCTATTTTTGTTACCGGGTTTTCATCTCATGACTGATATTCCCGCAGAAATAGCACTGGCACAACAGGCAATAAATGAAAGAATAAGAATAGAATTATGTCCTCATGTCGGTAGTTATCCTGGGTTAGAAAAATTTGTTTCTAGGATGATGATGACAGTAAAAGCTGATGTATCAATTATCCTAGCTCATGGCAGTCGTCGTCCTGGTTCTCATAGACCCGTAGAAAATATAGCAGCTAGTGTGGGTGCATTTACAGCTTATTGGTCTGTACCTCCCAGTTTAGAACTAAGAGTCAAGGAATTGATTACCGCTGGTTATGAACAAATTGCGATTTTTCCCTACTTTTTATTTACAGGTGGCATAACTGATGCGATCGCTTTGGCAGTAGAAACGCTAAAATTGGAGTTTCCATCAGTAACTTTTCAACTCGCACCACCTTTAGGAACAAGTCGAGAATTTGCTGATTTAATCGGGGATTTGATCAAAGAAGGGGAAAAAGTTTTTGGGTAAAGTTTATTTAGTTGGTGCAGGTCCAGGAGATCCTGGACTCATGACTATCAAGGGAAAAGATTTATTAGCTTGTGCAGATGTAGTTATTTATGATGCTTTGGTAAGTCCAGAAGTATTAAATATGATTAATCCCGCAGCAGAACAAATTAACGCTGGTAAACGGATGGGTAGGCATTCTTTATTACAAGAAGCTACCACAGAATTACTGATAGAAAAGGCGGCAAATCATGCTGTTGTCGTCAGACTCAAAGGTGGTGATCCCTTTATTTTCGGTCGTGGTGGGGAAGAAATGGCAGAATTGGTAGCCGCAGGGATTCCCGTAGAAGTTGTACCAGGGATTACATCAGGAATAGCTGCTGCGGCCTATGCTGGTATTCCTTTAACCCATCGCCTTTATAGTTCTTCTGTAACTTTTGTGACTGGACATGAATCTGCTGGTAAATATAAACCCCATGTGAATTGGTCAGCCATAGCCCATGGTTCAGAAACTATCGTAATTTATATGGGTATACACAATTTACCCTACATTGTAGAGCAGTTAACTGTAGCTGGATTGAGTTTAGATACACCCATGGCCTTAATTCGTTGGGGAACTCGGCCAGAACAGGAAGAATTAATTGGTGAATTAGGTACAATTGTGACACAAGTAGAAGAAAGGGGATTTCTCGCACCTGCAATAGCCGTAATTGGTGCAGTCGTTAAAATGCACAGTATATTATCTGATTCTGTACAGGAGAAAAAATAGAGGAAAAGTTTGGTTAGGGTTACACTGATTAAATCCTTTTTATTTGTCCTTTGTGTTGATATTCTGTTGTTGAATAATCTCGCTAATTTCTGCCAAACTTAAATTTAAAACCTGTGCGATTTGTTCTCTAGTTAAACCCAATGCGATCAAACCAGGAACTGCGTCTAACTTGGCTTTGCGTTCACCTTCTTCTTTTGCTTCTTGATAAAATCGGGTTTGTTTTAACTCACTTAATCCAAACATAGCTTCTATTTCCTCCCTATTCATTCTTGGAAACTTGTAAATTAAAATTGTCTCGATGATTTGTAATAGTTGTTGCTGTTGAAGTTGAGAATTGATCTCTTCTTTAGTTCTGGTGATTAATTCTCTAGCTTGGGTAATGGAATTATCTGGGTTAGCGATGATTAGTTTTATTGTAGCAATCCCAATGGGTAAAGATGTTGTTTCTGCTAATTCATCGAGATAAATAACTCTAACTCGTTGACTGGTGAAAAATTCTTGATAATGCTGAATATCTCTTGTATCTATGCTGCTGGTTGGATAGATAACTACCGCACTCCAGTGATTTTTGGGGTTGTTTTGGCGAATGTAAAGAAATATTTCGCTAAAAAGTCTATGGTAGAGATCCTTGTCTGATTGAAATTGTACTTCTAAAAAGTAGATGGGGTTATCTGTATTTTGGTTAGGTAAGAAAACTCCATCTATTCTCAAGGCTGTTTGTTTGACTTCAACTGATGAAAATTGATAAAGTTCGGCTAGTTGGGGGGAGTTACCAATCAGTTCAAAAAATATGCTAGGTATTTCTTGAAACAATCGGTAAAATATGCTGTCTGTTTTCATTTTAAAAAGTTGTTTTTAGCGATATCCAGGCTTTCATCAAGTGTTACCCCAAATTCTAGCGTATTAAACCCGGATTTTTATAAAGAAATCTCTAAAAATCCACTATTTCATCAATTAAATCTTTTTGAAAATAATTCATCTGTCTCAAAAAATTATGTAAACAATTGAAGAAGCTAAAAAACAACTTGATATGCTGATCAAAAAAGCTAGGTAGGATAAGTTATCGCTCAAATACAAGAATACAAATCTTTTTGATACAGATCAAGCTAGATGTGAATATTTAAAGGTTATGTAATTTTTATCCCTCCTCGAAATTCCCGCAGAGCTTGAGCATGATTTTCTATATTAATACAACCCATCAATAAATCTACATCTAAACTCGGTAAGAGTTGCGATTTACTAACAGCTTCATAGCCATCATTTCCTAAAGTATAAAACAATAATTCATCATTCATCCAAAACCAAACTTCAGGAATTTGTAACCGTTTGTATGCTTCCAGTTTATTAATTCCTCCACTACTAACAACCACCTCAATCACTAAATCAGGGCGTTTTCTATTTGCTCCCAATTCATAAGATTCATCAGCTTCTTTTTTGACCTTTTCAAATTCATTTTCTAGGGTAACAGAACCAGTAGGAGTAAAATCTAATTCCAAAAATTCTAAATAAATTTCTAGTAAAGCACCAATACGTTTTTTGATAGTTTCGTGTTTTTTCCCTGGCATTTTCCGAATCTCCAAGACTCCATCTAAAAAAGATAACCTTAACCCTGGGCGATCAATTAGCTGTTCAACAGCTTTAAATTCTCTCCAGGTTAAGTCACTAATTAAAATTGGTTCTGCTTCTCGTTCAATGAGTGTAGTTATCATAATTTAAACCCAAATTTAGAGATTGAATTTTGCTCAAGGTGATATCATATAAAAACAGATTATCATAAAAAATATCATGCAAGCATACAAACTCAAAGGAAAAATTGATCAATCTGGTAACTTGCTGATTACCGAACTTGTGAATTTACCCCCCGGAAATGTGGAAGTAATAGTCTGGCCAGCTACAGATACCCATGATCATACCACAACCAGTGAACCAGCACCAGAAACACCAAAAAGACGAACTAAAATCAAGGCTTTGCAAAACTGGTTTGAAAAAACCCAACCCGCACCTCCTGATTTTGATCCAGATCAAGCTAAATGGGAACATTTAAAGGAGAAACATAATCTGTGAAAATCTTGCTTGATACCAACATCATTATAGATATTTCCACAAAAACAATGATAAAATAGTTTGTGAATCAAGTCTTTGTTTGTGCCTATTCTCAATTCAATTTACACAAGAAGATAAATAATTATGCTATCAGTTGAAGAGTTAATTCAAGAAGCCTTGTCTTTACCCAGTTCTAGCAGAGTATTTTTAGTAGAAAAACTAATTGAAAGTCTAGAATCTGATATTGATGAAAATATCCAAAAGATTTGGAACACAGAAGCTAAAAAACGCCGGGATGAAATACGTAATCATACTGTTAAACCAATTTCTGGAGAAATCGCTTTAGCTCAAATTAGACAAATTTTAGAAAAATGAAAAATGAAAAATGCAGAAAATGAAATTGAAATAGCACAAAATTTTATCAATGCTGTTGAAGATGCCATTTTCCGAATTATTGAATCACTTAAACGCTATCCAGTTAGCGATGAAGATATTCGTCGGTGTTTAGTGCGTAAGTTTTCCTATGGAATACTCTATACCATAGAAGATGAATACATTTTAATTGTAGCGGTTATGCACTGTAGTCGTAAACCAAAATATTGGCAAGAAGTGAACCAGCGCCAGAAACACCAAAAAGAATGGTACAGCAAAGAGAGGAATCCTTGATGATTTGAGAGGATGTTTTACTAGGAGATGATGATGAAAGTTGTCTGGAGTAGTTGATTCAAGGAGAGTTAGCGGGTTTGTGGTCTTGTTCTGTTGCTTATGATTGTAGAATTATCTTTAACTTTTCTGAGGATGAGAAGTTATTAGAAATGGTTATTTTATTGATAGATATTGGCAGCCATGATGAGGTTTATTAACCTGATTTGTGAATTTTTACACAATGTGTTCAAAAATTATTTTCAGTAAATCCTCTTGAGAAAAAGGCTTTTCTAAATAACCATTAGCTTTGACAAATTTGGCTTTTACTCTATCCCTTAATCCCATTCTTTCTGTCATCAAAATTATAGGAGTATCTTGATAATGTGTGTGTTTTCGTAATAAAGAACAGATTTCATAGCCATTTAAATTAGGCATTTCTATGTTTAGTAAAATGATATCTGGTTGTACTCGCAGAATTTCCATTAAAGCTTGGGAAGAATCTGTAAATTTGATCACATTGAATATTTGTTCATCCAAAAATTCTGACACAGCATTTAAAATTTTCTGATTATCATCTATGGAAAAAATACTGCATTTCTGCTTCTCTCTGATAAAGGAGTTACTTGACTGATTTATATTTCCCTGATTATTAACTTGATCAGAATTGCTTTTGGGTAATTTTTCCTGGGATGTTTTGGGTACTTCTAACTGATAATAAGGTTCAAAATTCAAATTTTCTTGAACATCAACTTTTGCTGCTGATTGACATGGTTCTACTAAGGCTTTTAAATTTAAATGGCAAAATTTAGGCAGATTGTCTAAAAAAGTATTAGGAACAAATTCATAACTGCCATATTTTAAATTCAGCAAGGATTGTAAAACTTCTAGTGCTAACTCCTCAATTAGTAAAGCCGCTTGAAAATGACTAATATATTTTTGATTAACTAACCAACAAATAGCTAAATAATCTGGACTTGGTATTGAATGATTCTCAATATCTTTTTCAAAAATCATCCGCACTTGTTCATTAATTCCTCTGGGGAGAGTTGAGATTTGCTGACTTAATCTCTGTAAGTTCCGGTAAAGAGGTTTAAACATTTCTTCAGAATAACCAGCGTAAATTAGTTTACCCTGATCCATATATATTGACCAAGCACCAGATTCGCTAAATACTTGCAAACAACCAGTGTACGAACTATTAGTAATCTTCTTTAATATGTTGATTGGTTGTAGTTTTTGGAAAAATCTATATCTAGTAATAGGAGTAGCGTTCATTTTCTGGGATGGTTCATTAAAGTTGTTTTTCATTATCAGTTACTCACTGTATTTTATCAATATTCCGAATCCTGATTCTTGAATTCTTCCCTTTAGGTTACTCTAGATTTTTTAGAGAAATAAAAAAGTATGTTAAACATAAGATGAAGATAAAAAAATGAAGTGGTGATTTTCTACCGACACGACTCTAATTTTTGATCTCAATGTTGCTTAAATTACCCAATACCCAATCGTGTCTACAATTAATATCCAAGTTATAGAAAATAGCGATCGCTTAGACCGCTATTTATCCCAGAAGTTATCAGATTTGTCCCGTTCTCGCATCCAGCAACTCATAGAACAGGGTCATGTCCAAGTTAATGATCAAATTTGCACATCTAAGAAGGTTAATCTCAAAATAGGCGATCGCATTTCTCTAGAAATTCCCGCCATCGAACCTTTACAACTCATAGCAGCGGATATTCCTCTAGATATCCTCTATGAAGATGAGGAGTTAATTATTCTCAATAAACCCGCTGGTTTGGTTGTTCACCCCGCACCCGGTCATCCTGACGGAACTTTAGTTAATGCTATATTGGCCCATTGTCCTAATTTACCCGGTATTGGCGGTATTCAACGTCCTGGAATAGTTCACCGCTTGGATAAAGATACTACCGGAGCGATTGTTATTGCTAAAACGGATTTAGCTTATCAGCATTTACAAGCACAATTACAAGCAAAAACCGCCAGACGAGAATATTTAGGTTTAGTTTACGGTGTTCCCAAAACGGAAACTGGAAGCATAGACTTACCCATTGGTCGCAATCCCCAAGACCGCAAAAAAATGGGAATTGTTTCTCTAGAAGATGGTGGACGCGCTGCAATAACTCACTGGCAAGTACAAGAGCGTCTTGCTAACTACACATTAATCCACTTTCAACTAGAAACAGGACGTACCCATCAAATTCGCGTCCACAGTGCCAAAATTGGTCATCCTATCGTTGGTGACCCTCTTTATAGTTCTGCTCATTCTATCGGCGTAAATTTGCCAGGACAAGCCCTACACGCTTGGAAACTCCAGTTACAACATCCTGTTTCTGGAAAGTTGCTTGAAGTAACAGCACCCCTTCCCCGCAGTTTTACCACTTTACTAGAAGTATTGCGTCGCCGTAGTGGGGTTTGTTAAGAATTTATGAGTAAATAACGATTTACTCTCAATTTGTGAATATAACTTTTTTTTCATTCACATCCCCCCATGGGGGAAAAAAATAGAAAGTTTTCAAAATATTTAGAAATGTAAATTTAACACTCCTTAACAAAATTCAGGAAAGCTATAAATGGGATAAAACCCTTATATTCTTTTAATTACAAGGGTTTTCAGGAATATTTAAGCAAGCTTAAATTGGTTAATATTGCGATTTTTTGCAAAAAATGTAAAGTTATGTAACAAAAATATCTAGAAATTCTTAGTTGAATACCTTGTATGTAAAGGATTTGAGGCTTTTCTTAGGCGAACATCTTATTTATTCATAATTTGTAATAAATAAAGGTTCTATAGCATTGTATAAACATAAGCTGTAGGGGTTAAACAACAGAAGAAAGTTAAATAAAGCAGGTGATTCATTGAATTTGCCAGTTTCTCATAAATTTACCCTTGACTCTCATAATTTCTGGTTTGTAAACTGTAAACTAGAGAGGAGAGAAGACTTGAGAACGGCTTTGATTTGACTTCGTTGCCAACCAATCCGAATTAGTTTTAATTTAGAGATCTCTCAACTAAGTAATTTAGGAGATTAGAGTCCATGACATTAGATGTATTTTCCAAGGTTGTTTCCCAAGCTGACGCTCGTGGTGAATTCCTCAGCACCGAACAGCTAGATGCTTTGACCGCAGTAGTAGCCGCTGGTAGCAAGCGTTTAGACACTGTTAACCGCATCACCAGCAACGCTAAAGACATCGTTACCGATGCTGCTCGTGCTTTGTTTGAAGAACAGCCCAATTTGATCGCTCCTGGTGGAAACGCTTACACCAACCGTCGGATGGCTGCTTGTTTGCGCGACATGGAAATTATCTTGCGCTATGTAACCTATGCAGCATTAGCGGGTGATGCTAGTGTTCTAGATGACCGTTGCTTAAATGGCTTACGGGAAACCTACCAAGCTTTGGGTACCCCTGGTGCTTCAGTAGCAGTTGGTGTTGGCAAAATGAAAGAAGCAGCGATCGCTAAAATCAACGATCCTAACGGGATCACCAAGGGTGATTGTAGTTCTTTGGTTTCTGAAGTTGCAAGCTACTTTGATCGTGCTGCGGCTGCTGTTGCCTAAAAATTACAAATTAGCTCCCGTCTAAATTGAGCTTTTTTCATAACCTGCATGGCGTAGCCATACAAAACAAGCAAGAAACAATCTAGGAGATTTTCACCAATGAAAACACCAATTACCGAAGCAATTGCATCTGCTGATACCCAAGGACGCTTTTTAAGCAACACCGAATTACAAGCTGTTAACGGTCGTTTCGTTCGCGCTGCTGCCAGCATGGAAGCTGCTCGTGGTTTAACCGCTAATGCTCAAAAATTGATTGATGGTGCTACCAGCGCTGTTTACAGCAAATTCCCTTATACCACCTCTACCCCAGGCGCTCAATTCGCATCTGATGCTCGTGGTAAAGCTAAATGCGCTCGTGACGTTGGTCACTACCTACGCATCATCACCTATAGCCTAGTTGCTGGTGGTACAGGTCCTTTGGATGAGTTCTTGATTGCTGGTTTGTCTGAAATCAACGGCGCGTTTGATTTGTCTCCCAGCTGGTACGTAGAAGCTTTAAAATCCATCAAAGCTAATCATGGTTTGAGTGGTCAAGCTGCTAACGAAGCTAATACCTACATTGACTACGCCATCAACGCTCTTAGCTAGATAGCGTCATGCCCGGAGAGGGATACAATTATTAGATGAAGTTACCCCTCAAGGGGTTCGCCAGTTATTGCTCATGGAGTCACTGCGTTAGTTGGAAAATATCCAACTGTAAATTAAGTGGCGTTAAGACCTCCAAGATCATCCTGGTTCACCTAGCAATTGGATCTAGCTCCGGGCATAGTTTTATCTACAAATAAGGCAAGAGTCAAGAGGGAATAGGTAAGTCCTAATTACCAACGACCAACTTGGATTAAATACCAAGCTTTATTCCGCCAAAATTCGGCACAATAAAGGGAAAAAACATGGCAATTACAACAGCAGCCTCCAGACTAGGAACAGAGCCTTTCAGCGACGCACCCAGAGTTGAACTGCGCCCCAGCGCCAGCCGGGAAGAAGTAGAAGCTGTAATTCGTGCCGTTTATCGTCAAGTCTTAGGAAATGACTATATACTGGCATCAGATCGCTTAATTAGTGCAGAATCACTGCTACGTGACGGCAATTTAAGCGTGAAAGAGTTTGTCCGCAGCGTCGCTAAATCAGAACTCTACAAATCTAAATTCTTCTACAACAGTTTCCAAACTCGGTTAATTGAACTCAACTATAAACATTTGTTGGGTCGCGCACCATACAATGAGTCAGAAGTGACTTACCACTTAGACTTATATATTAACCAAGGTTACGACGCGGAAATTGACTCCTACATTGATTCCCAAGAGTATCAGAATAGCTTTGGGGAAAATGTTGTTCCTTATTATCGCGGGTTCGATTTTCAAACGGGACAAAATGCAGCCGGTTTTACGCGGATGTTCCGTTTATACAGAGGTTATGCTAACAGCGATACCGCTCAGGTTGAAGGTTCTAAATCCCGTTTGGCGCGGGAATTAGCTAGTAATAAAACCTCCTCAGTTGTTGGACCATCTGGTAGTAACAATAACTGGGGTTTCCGCGTATCTGTAGATGACGCTCCTAAGCAAAATCTAGGTAATGCCGTTGGGGAATCCAATCGCACTTACCGGATTGAAGTTACAGGTATTCGCAATCCAGGATACCCCAAAGTCCGCCGTAGCAGTACAGTGTTTATTGTGCCTTACGAGCGCCTTTTAGAGAAAATGCAGCAAATTCATAGAGTTGGCGGCAAAATTGCCAGCATAACATCAACCTAAGCGCTGCTCACGGACAAAACTCACATAGGAGATATAGAAGTAATGTTCGGTCAAACTACACTTGGTGCTAGTAGCGTTTCTTCATCTGCCAGCCGCGTATTTCGTTACGAAGTTGTGGGCTTAAAGCAAAACCAAGAAAGCGACAAGAACAAATTCGACATTCGCCGCAGTGGTAGCGTATTTATTACCGTACCCTACAGCCGCATGAATGAAGAAATGCAGCGGATTAGCCGTCTAGGTGGCAAAATCGTCAAAATTGAAACTTTGACAGCGGCGGAATAAGCATCAAGCCCTGGCAATGATAGAACCCAGTGGAGAAGCATATCCTGCGGAAAATGCACCAAATCTCACACCAGAGATAGCTATTGCTAACCTGCAATCATCAGATCTAAGTCTCCGCTATTATGCTGCTTGGTGGTTGGGTAAGTTCCGAATCAGTCAGCCACAAGCCATAGACGCACTTATCAGCGCGTTAGAGGATGAAGCCGACAGAACAGAACTAGGAGGTTATCCCTTACGGCGCAATGCCGCTAGATCACTTGGTAAATTGGGCAACTTGAAAGCTGTACCAGGTTTAATTAAGTGCTTGGAATGTGCTGATTTTTATGTCCGCGAAGCCGCAGCCCAATCTTTGGCCATGCTCAAGGATAAAACAGCATTACCAGCATTGATAAAACTACTAGATGGGGGTGTTGACCAAGCAGTACAAGTACCTGGTTTACCTCATCTTACCCAGCCCTATACGGCAATATTAGAAGCCTTGGGAGCTATGGGTGCAACTGAGGCTATTTCTCTTGTCCAGCCTTTTCTTCAGCATCCAGTTCCCCGATTACAATGCTCCGCAGCCAGAGCCATGTACCAACTGACACAAGACCCCATCTATGGTGAGTTATTAGTGAAAACTTTGGTGACGGGTGATTTAAAAATGCGTCGCGTTGTTTTGGGAGACCTGGGGGCAATTGGGTATTTAGCAGCAGCAGAGGCTATTGCTCAAGCACAAGTGGAAAATAGCTTTAAACTGATTGCTTTGAAAGGATTATTAGAGTATCAACTGCCAGAACAGTCTGATACTTTTGGTATATCTGAACCAGCTACCCGAGTTATGAATTTGATGGACTCACTCTTATAGTCAGTAGTCAGTTGTCAATTATCAGTTGCAAAACTACTGACTACTGACCACTGACCACTGAGAAAAAATGGATGAACTAATTCGGGCTATTGCCACAGCTGAAACACCTTACCAACTGGTGACAGCAGTGAAGAATTTGGCAGCAATTAAAGATACATCAGCAATTCCCACTTTAATCGCTGTATTTGGTTATAACAATCCAGAAGCAGCGATAGTGGCAGCGGCAGCATTAACAGAGTTGGGAGAGGTAGCAGTCCCACAATTGCTAAACCTTGATGATTATAACTATGGCGCACGGGCTTATTCAATTCGCACTCTGGCAGCGATCGCTGATCCTCGCGCTTTAGATGTTCTTATTGATACTACATTGACTGACTTTGCCCCTAGTGTCCGCCGTGCGGCTGCTAAGGGACTAGGAAACTTACAATGGCATAAGCTAGACATTGTTGCCAGTGAAATAGCTACAAATCGCGCCCTAGAGACACTAATGTGCATCTGTGAAGATACAGACTGGTCAATTCGTTATGCTGCTGTTGTTGGGTTACAAGCTTTAGCGAAAGTAGCTACAGTTAGATCACCTATTTTTGCTAAATTTGCATCAATGCTGACTAAAGATACTGAAAAAGCAGTTCGCGCTCGCATTCAGTTGGCCTATAGCCAGTAAAGTAATTTACATACCATATAACAAGGTAAAAGTAAAAATGTCAATACCACTACTAGCATACCCCCCTAAATCGCAAAATCAGCGAGTAGAAGGCTACGAAGTCCCCAACGAAGATACACCAACGATGTATCGCTTAAATTATGCCACTTCTGACCAAGATATTGATAGCATCATCTGGGCGGCATATCGGCAAATTTTCAGCGAACACCTGATTTTAGACAGTTATCGGCAAAACTTCTTAGAATCACAACTGCGAAATCGGGCTATTACCCTGCGGGATTTTATCCGGGGTTTAGGCAAATCAGACGTTTACCGCACTCAAGTAGCAGATACAAACTCTAATTATCGTTTAGTTGACATTACTTTAAAACGGTTCTTAGGCCGGGCTGCTTACAATAAAGACGAAGAAATCGCTTGGTCAATTGTCATTGCTACCAAAGGATTACATGGGTTTATAGATGCTTTATTGGATTCCAGTGAGTATTTAGACAACTTTGGTGATGACATTGTACCTTTTCAACGTCGTCGTTTTGGCGATCGCCCCTTTAATTTAGTTAATCCCCGTTACAATGCTTATTGGCGTGATACCCAAAACATTCGCGGTATAACTGGTCGTTCCTTCTACACAGCCCGGACATCAGGACAACTGACTACAGCGGATATCAGACGGGCAATTCCGGCTAATTTCTTCGCTATGGCAGGGTCAATTATTACCAACGAACGCAACTACCAACGTAGTTTAGCCACAGCCCAATCTTTCGTCAGTAGCCTGGAAATACCCGATACTTCCCGCGAAATCGGTACACCACAACCCACTATTAAACCCGTAGCAGTTTCCTTACCTTACCGGTATATCCCCGCTAACGCCAAAAATTAGTAATTCGCAAGAAGCAAGAGGCAAGAGGCAAGAGAAAAATAAATATCTTCCTATTACCTATTACCTATTACCTAACAACTGACAAACATGACAATACCTTTACTAGAATACAAACCCAGTTCTCAAAACCAGCGTGTTTCTGGTTATGAAGTTGCTAACGAAGATACACCCACAATTTACCGCATCGAAGACTGTTCCTTTGGTGAAGAAGTAGAAGAATTAATTTGGGCAGCTTATCGGCAACTTTTCAGTGAACACGTTATCCTCAAATTTTACCGTCAAGTTAATTTAGAATCCCAAGTAAAAAACAAGGCAATTACCGTCCGTGATTTTATCCGGGGTTTAGCTAAATCTGAAGCTTTCCAAAGTTTGGTAATTCAGACTAATTCTAATTACAGATTAGTAGAAATTGGACTAAAACGGTTATTAGGTCGCGCACCATACAACAAAGAAGAAGAAATTGCTTGGTCAATTGTCATTGCTACTAAAGGCTGGGGTGGCTTTGTTGATACTTTGCTAGATTCTGAAGAATATCAAAGTAACTTTGGTGAAAATATTGTTCCCTATCAAAGACGGCGTTATAAAGATAGACCCTTTAATTTGGTAACACCACGATACAGCGATTATTGGCGCGACCAACTCGAAGATGCTCGTTATAAATGGGGTGACATCAAAAACTTTTTGGATATGGCAAATTCCATTAAGATTAAAACAGTGACTTACACACCAGTTAGCACTGCTAATATCCAAATCCCTAACACCACAAGACAAACAACATCAACTGGTATTCCTGTTTCCGTTAGTCCTAGTGCTGGGTTTCCCGTGCGCTAAATAGTTTTTTATCTAGCTGGGTAATCTGGGTGAAAAAAGTTCAAAAGTTTGCATTTTTTTAAGGATTTTAATTTTAGTTACTTTGCTAAGTATAACAACATTTTGAGATGCCAACTTTACCAAAAGGCAGGTTTTTTAAAATGGCAATTCCTTTACTTGAATACAAACCTACAACTCAAAACCAAAGAGTTAGTAGTTTCGGCGCAGCAGATACAAATGAAGACAGTCCTTACATCTACCGCATTGAAAATGCTAACTCTCCCGGCGAAATTCAACAACTAATTTGGGCGGCTTATCGCCAAATTTTCAACGAACAGGAAATTCTCAAATTTAACCGCCAAATTAACTTAGAAACACAACTCAAAAATAGGTCAATTACGGTTAAAGACTTCATTCGCGGTTTGGTGAAATCAGAGCGATTTTATCAGCTAGTTGTGACACCAAATAACAACTATCGCTTGGTAGAAATGTTCCTGAAAAGGATCTTAGGTCGTTCTCCTTACAATGAGCAAGAAAAAATTGCCTGGTCAATTCAAATTGCTACTCTAGGTTGGGGAAAATTTGTTGATGTTTTAATTGATAGTAGCGAGTATGAACAAGCTTTTGGTGATTCTACCGTACCCTATCAACGCAAACGCATGACCACAGACCGACCAATCAGCTTTATGCCCCGCTATGGTGCTGATTATCGAGACCGGGCAGGTATTGTCCAAAGAGGTCGGTATAATCAATGGCGTGGGTTTGTCTACCCAAACTCTGGGCCAAATGTTGATTGGGGGGCGCTATCTGCTGTATTACTAGTCATAACCGCAGGTATCGTCTTCTTATTTATTCTCAATTGGTTAGGAATGAGTTCTATTTACTAACCGTTTCAGGGGAAAATAAGATTAAGAAGAAATAGGGAATAATACGGGGAATTTACACCCTATTCCCTATTCCCTAATTCATTATCTTTGTTTAACTTAATCATAAAAGGAAAAAAACAATATGGCATTGCCATTACTTGAATACAAACCAAGCACCCAAAATCACCGGGTAAGCAGTTTTGGACCTGCTGACCAAAATGAAGATACACCTTATATCTATCGTTTAGAAGATGTTAGTTCTTACACTGACATAACAAGCATCCTTTGGGCTGCTTATCGTCAAGTTTTCAGTGAACATGAAATCCTCAAATTTAACCGTCAAGTTACTTTAGAATCTCAACTTAAAAACGGTTCTTTGTCAGTGCGTGACTTTATTCGGGGTTTAGCAAAATCTGAAGCTTTCTATCGTTTAGTCGTTTCTGTTAATAACAACTACCGTTTAGTAGATATCACCCTCAAACGTTTATTGGGTCGTTGTGCTTACAATAAAAAAGAAGAAATTGCTTGGTCAATTGTCATTTGTAACAAAGGTTTTGGCGGTTTTGTTGATGTTTTATTAGACAGCGCCGAATACACCGAAAATTTTGGCGAAAATACTGTACCTTACCAACGGAAGCGTTTTGTAGACCGTCCCTTTAATTTGGTAACACCCCGTTACGGTGCTGACTTCCAAGAAACAGCAGGTACTGTCAAAACTGACTGGCGCTTTACTTTGGAGAATTTCTACACCGCCAAAGCGAAAGAAAAGCGCATGGCCGAAGGAGATCCTCGCAAATTCGCAGCTATGGCAGCTTCTGTATCTGGTAAAGGTAACTACGCACAAAAGTTATCTTCCTTTGATATTGACTACCTCAATGCTGTTCCTTATCGTGGTAGACGCTAGGTAAGTTAAGCCTGGGGCGGTGTTGCTGAATTAGGGTATGAAAGTCAGAAATTACATTTCTCCTCTTATTGTTTGCGTTTTTGCGTTTCTGCATGAGGCTTCATACTTTTATTCGGCAACACCATTTGTTTATTCAAGTATGTAGATATAATTTTCTAGTTTTCAAAGATTATAGGACTTACGCACGAGTCACGGAATAGGGAGAATAAGGGTTTGAGAGGTATTTTGCGTAAATCCTATGATAAATTTACTTAAGACCTAGCCATGAAAGTACACCTTGATTTGTAGTGTATTCAATCACTACCATTAAAATGAAGCCAATCATGGCCGCTCTACCATTTAATCGTTCGGCATATTCATTGAAGCCAAACTTGGGTTCTTCTAATTTAGGGGTAACAGTTGGTTGTTGTGTCATAATCAGTGGTTTCTCTCTTGTAATTGTCAAACAAAAATTTACAGGGATTTTTCAACTAAATTTCAGAGTATGGTGATCCGTGCTTTACAATTTTTAATTATTCTTTATCTATTGTAATAAGACTGGCCGATTAGTCAAGGTGAAAAAGACTAAAAATTTCGGATTTTGAATTGCTGAATACGGAAATAGTTAAATAGGTACTGGCACGCTAAAGTAAAACAACAGAATATCAGAGGTTATTAATGGAAATTGGTGTTCCTAAAGAAACTAAAGATCAAGAATTTCGGGTAGGGTTAAGTCCTTCTAGTGTCAGGGTGTTACGGGAAAATGGCCATAATATATTTGTAGAAAGTCAAGCTGGGAATGGTGCGGGATTTACTGATGAGGATTACGGCAATGCTGGGGCTGAAATTGTTGATAAAGCCGATGCTGCTTGGGATAGAGAGTTAGTTGTCAAAGTGAAAGAGCCTTTGACAAGTGAGTATAAGTTTTTGCAAAAAGAACAGTTGTTATTTACTTATTTACATTTAGCAGCAAATCGCCAATTAACAGAATATTTAATTGATTGTGGCATTTGTGCGATCGCTTATGAAACCGTAGAACAACCGGGAGCAAATAGACTTCCCTTACTCACTCCTATGAGTATTGTTGCCGGTCGGTTAGCGGTCCAATTTGGTGCTAGATTCTTAGAACGTCAACAAGGGGGAAGAGGGGTACTGTTAGGAGGTATACCGGGGGTTAAAGCTGGTAAAGTGGTGATTTTAGGTGGTGGTGTGGTGGGTACAGAAGCCGCAAAAATTGCCGTGGGTATGGGTGCAATGGTGCAAATATTAGATGTTAATGTGGAACGGTTATCCTACCTAGAAACCCTGTTTGGTTCGAGAGTAGAACTACTTTACAGCAATTCTGCCCATATTGAAGCAGCAGTTAAAGAAGCTGATTTACTGATTGGTGCGGTGTTAATTCCTGGTAAAAAAGCACCCATTTTAGTATCTCGTGAATTAGTTAAACAAATGCGTCCTGGTTCAGTGATTGTTGATGTGGCTGTGGATCAAGGTGGATGTGTTGAAACGCTACAACCGACATCTCATACAAATCCTGTATATATTGATGAGGGGGTAGTACATTATGGAGTTCCGAATATGCCAGGAGCAGTACCTTGGACATCAACACAAGCTCTTAACAACAGTACCTTACCCTATACTGTCCAGTTAGCAAATTTGGGAATTAAAGCTTTAGAGGTTAACCCAGCTTTAGCAAAAGGTTTAAACGTTAAAAATCATCATCTTGTACACCCCGCTCTCAAAGAGGTGTTCCCTGATTTAGTTGGGTAAGCTGTACTGCACTTAATTTGTATAATTATAGCGGGCATCCTGCCCGCACCACAAGATTTAGCCATATATTGATCAAACAACGGGCCCAGGGGGGTTTTGTCTGTGTAGCCGTGATTTATAATCACCAGGTATTTGATCACATCAAATCGGATTCCTCTATATATTCCTGCAAACAAGTATATTAATAGGGGTGGAAACTAATAGATGAAACAGCGTCAAAAACTATTTGACCTTATTTCACCATTGATAAAATAATACCTACTAGTGAACCTAAAATTAACGCAATACTACTTAAAGAACTAATTGCAAAACCTGGACCACGTTTTTCCGCTGCTTGGTAATATCCCCAAGCATAAGCAATACGTCCCACTACCCAAGCTGCACCTAGCCCAGAACCCCAAATAGGACTAACGTAAACAGAAAATAACCATAAAGCCGGGATAAATAGAGCCAGTTGTTCTAAGGTGTTTTGCTGTACCCGTAATACTCTTTCAAAATCGGGGTTTCCTGTAGTCTGTGGTACAGGGACTTGATACTTAAATCTGGCTCTACCAACGTTGATTGTGACGACAAAGTATAGTATAAGTGCGGAAACAGTCACTAAACTAGGATAAGGAGACATAAACTTTAGTAAAATCAGAAATTGGCTTTATCTACAAAGTATTATAGATTATATCAAGTTCAGTTAATTAATTAAACTACAATAAGACCAATAGGACTTACGCAAGTGTCACAATAAATTATATGATCATCTCATTTGTTTGTAGTCAGAGCTTTAGCCCTGATGAATGTTACCATAGTTTATAGAAGATAGAACTAAAGTCTTAACTTCGATTTGATCTGTGATGCCAGTTGCGTCCTGTACAATTTTCTAGCATCCCTACCTCGGTCTGTGTCAGGGTTGGAGTTGTGGATTTTATAAGTAATCAAGCGAAAATGATATTATCAGCGAGGAACTTATTTATTTAATTAACCATGACCAATGACAGAACCACTAATTGAATTAAGGGGTATTTCTAAATCCTTCGGTAAGAACAAAGTTTTAGATGATGTTGATCTGAAAATATACCGAGGCCAAGCATTAGGGATTATTGGACCATCGGGAACTGGTAAGTCAACAATTTTACGGGTAATAGCAGGTTTATTAAAACCCGATGCGGGAGAAATTTATATTCAAGGAGTACGAAGGAATGGTTTAATAGAAGATGCTGCTGATCCTGTGGGGATTGGGATGGTATTTCAACAAGCCGCCTTATTTGACTCCTTGACAGTCGAAGAAAATATCGGCTTTTTACTTTATCAAAATTCTAAGTTAAAGCGATCGCAAATTCGTGAACTAGTCCGAGAAAAATTAGAACTGGTGGGTTTAGCAGATATTAGTCATCTCTACCCCTCAGAACTTTCTGGAGGAATGCGAAAAAGGGTAAGCTTTGCGAGAGCAATTATGTCTAATCCTCAACGTCCTACAGATAATCCAGAGGTTTTATTATACGATGAACCTACCGCTGGACTCGACCCCATAGCCTCAACTGTAATTGAGGATCTCATCCGCAGTTTACAGCATACCCAGGGAGTTTGTAGTACATACTCCATTGTTACTCACCAAGATAGTACCATTCGCCGTACCTCTGACCAAATAGTATTTCTTTATCAGGGGAAAGTACAATGGCAAGGTACAGTAGCTGCCTTAGATCATACAGAAAATCCTTTGATTAGACAATTTATGAGTGGGAGCGTACATGGACCGATTCAAGTCACGGGTTAAGTACCAAGTCAAAGAAAATTACCAAGCTTACTTTTTTTGGTGGAGGAATAAATGCGAGGTCTAATGAGCGGTTTTACGTCTACACGCATGATCAGGGAAGGTTCTGTAGGATTGTTACTCTTACTAGGGTTAGGTGCATTTGGGGTAATTTTACTATGGTTGAATAGGCTCACCCCCGGACAAACATCTTATCAAGCAATTGTCGAATTTGCTAACGCCGGCGGAATGCAAAAAGGTTCACCTGTGCGTTTTCGTGGTGTAAAAGTAGGGACTATTACCAGTGTTAAAGCTGGAGCAAATGCTGTTGATGTCGAAATTCAAATTAATTCACCTGATTTAAAGATTCCCAGTAATTCCCTAATTGAAGCCAATCAAAGTGGATTAATTAGCGAAAATATTATTGATATTACACCAAAGGGCGATTTACCTAGAAATATTACCGCTAAACCCCTAGATAAAGACTGTAATCCCAGTTTGATTGTTTGTAATGGTTCTCGCTTAAAAGGTGTAATTGGTATCAGTGTTGATGAAATGATACGGAACTCTTCTGACTTTGCGGCTCAGTATAGTAGCGACAAATTCTATAATAATGTTAACCGCACTTTGGAAACTTCCGCCAATGCTGCGGCCAATATCGCAGCTTTGACTAAGGATTTGCAAAGTTTGAGCAAAAGCGTTCGCGGGCAATTAACTGTATTCTCTGATACTGCAACAACATTGAAAACCTCCACAAACCAACTAACTGCAACTACAATCACAACAGCGGATCAATTAAGAACCACAGCAAAGGATTTTAGTGAAACATCTAAACAGGCAAATCGTTTACTTAATAACTTAGATAGTCTTGTCACTACCAATCGTTCTTCTCTAGTTGGAACTTTGAATAGTATGACAGAAACCAGTAACCAACTTCGTCAGACAGTGATGAGTTTATCACCAACGATTAATCGCTTAACCCAAGGAGAATTACTGAAAAACTTAGAAACACTCTCAGCAAATGCAGCGGAAGCTTCCGCGAATTTAAAAGATGCTTCTAAAACCCTGAATGATCCAAAAAACATTGTCTTATTACAACAAACTTTAGATGCAGCTAGGGTAACATTTGAAAATACTCAAAAAATTACATCTGATTTAGACGAATTAACGGGTGATCCTAAGTTCCGCCAAAATTTACTACAATTAGTGAATGGTTTAAGTAAATTAGTTTCTTCTAGTAAAGATGTACAAGAACAGACAAAAGTAGCTGTAACTTTAGACTCTCTTAAAACCGCTACTAACCCCCCAAAGGTAGTAATTACCGCACCTATTCCCGAAAAACAAGTATCGGTAATCAGTCCCGAACTAGAAACACCACAGAAAGTAGAGACAATTCCCCAACCAGTCCCACAAACACCCAATTCATCTTCAGAAGAACTGCTTGAGCAACTTCGAGATGATCGAGAGCAGGGAAAAATAACAACTGACAATTGACCACCCACTAATTCCAGTCCTCCTCCTCTTTTTTGCCACGACTTTTGTAAATTCCGCCTGTATGATGAATTTGACGGGTTTTTATAAATAATTCATCCTCCGTCAACCCCCAACGTTGTAAAACCTGATCTAAGTCATTTTGGATGTCTCGCGCACCTGGAAAACCTTGATAGCGGATTTTTAGTCTCGCTAATTCTGATAAATTGTAGTCGTTTGCGTCTTGAGCAAGTAGAATATCAATAAGGGGGCGATCGCGGTTGTAAAGTGGATGTTGTTGATCATTACTATCGGGCTTTTGTGTCATAATCAATACTAGTACAAAGTTGACAACCAATCAACAACTCAAGAGCGAAAAATCTCGATCATTGCTAGTTATCTATTATTATCTAAATAATGACGGCAACTACCCCTTGTCACTTACGGATCTCACTATTGGCATTGAGCTTTAAATAAAGATACATTATCTTTAAGAAAATACAAAAAACTTTAGATAAGGGTGAACTTAATCTCACCCAAAATCCAAGCAGCACGAGGGAAAGAACCCGCTATGTTTGAACACTTCACTTCCGAAGCAATTCGGGTAATCATGTTAGCTCAGGAAGAAGCACGACGACTGGGACACAACTTTGTAGGAACAGAACAAATTCTCCTGGGTTTAATGGGAGAAGGAACAGGTGTTGCTGCGAAAGTGCTGGCTGAGTTGGGTGTCACTCTGAAAGAAGCACGTCGGGAAGTAGAAAAAATAATTGGCCGGGGTTCTGGGTTTGTCCCACCGGAAATTCCTTTTACCCCCAAAGTTAAAAGCCTGTTTGAGCAATCTTTCCGAGAAGCTCACGGTCTTGGACATAATTACATAAACACTGAACACTTATTATTAGGTTTAACGGAGGCTGGTGAAGGAGTCGCGGCCAAAGTATTGCAAAATCTAGGAGTAGATTTACCTGTTATCCGTGCGGCTGTAATGAAGCGTCTGGGTGAAGATACAGCGGTTGTCACGGGTGGGAGAAGTAATTCCCAGCGCAATCAAAATCTATCCATAGAGGAGTTCGGTAGAAATCTCACTAAATTGGCTCAGGAGGGCAGATTAGACCCGGTAGTCGGTCGTCAACGAGAAATTGAAAGAACGGTGCAAATTCTCGGTCGCAGAACCAAAAATAACCCGGTTTTGATTGGGGAACCTGGGGTGGGAAAAACAGCAATTGCTGAAGGTTTGGCTCAACGGATTATTAATCAAGATGTTCCCGAAATTTTGCTCAATAAGCAGGTAATTAGCCTGGATATGGGTTCTGTAGTCGCAGGAACTCGTTTCCGGGGTGATTTTGAGGAACGCTTGAAAAAAATCATGGACGAAGTTCGTACCGCAGGTAACATCATCTTAGTTATTGATGAAATTCATACCTTGGTGGGTGCGGGTGGTACGGAAGGCGGTTTAGATGCTGCTAATATACTTAAACCAGCTTTAGCACGGGGTGAACTTCAGTGTATTGGTGCTACTACTTTGGATGAATATCGTCAACATATTGAACGTGATGCAGCATTAGAAAGACGTTTTCAGCCCATTTTGGTAGGTGAACCATCCGTAACAGAAACTATTGATATTCTCTACGGTTTACGCGGTGCTTATGAACAGCATCACAAAGTCCATATTGCTGATGAAGCGATAGTAGCAGCCGCTGAATTAGCAGATCGTTATATCAGCGATCGCTTTCTACCGGACAAAGCCATTGACTTGATTGATGAAGCGGGTTCTCGGGTGCGGTTACGTCATTCCCGCATTACCAATAACAAAGAACTCAAACGGGAATTAACCACCGCCACTAAAGCCAAATCTGAAGCTATCAGAGTCCAGGATTTTACTAAAGCTGGTAAATTACGTCAACAAGAATTATCAATTCAAGCCAGACTTGATTTAGAGGAAAACCAGGAAAGCGTTAACACCCCCATTGTCAATGAAGAAGATATTGCTCAAATTGTCGCTGCTTGGACAGGTGTTCCCGTTAACAAACTGACTGAATCGGAATCTGAATTATTATTACATCTGGAAGACACTTTACACAAACGGCTAATTGGACAAGAACAAGCAGTTAGCTCCGTTTCTCGCGCTATTCGTCGCGCTCGTGTCGGCTTAAAAAGTCCTAATCGTCCTATTGCCAGCTTTATCTTTTCTGGTCCAACCGGTGTAGGTAAAACTGAATTAGCTAAAGCATTAGCGGATTACTTCTTCGGTTCAGAAGAATCAATGGTGCGTTTAGATATGTCCGAATACATGGAAAGCCACAACGTTTCTAAGTTGATTGGTTCACCTCCAGGTTATGTAGGATACAATGAAGGCGGACAACTAACGGAAGCTGTGCGGCGCAAACCCTATACAGTGTTGCTATTCGACGAAATCGAAAAAGCGCATCCCGATGTATTTAATATGCTGCTGCAAATCTTAGATGACGGTCATCTTACGGATGCGAAAGGCCGGAAAGTGGATTTCAAGAATACATTAATTATCTTGACTTCTAATATTGGTTCTAAGGTAATCGAAAAAGGTGGTAGTAGCTTGGGATTTGAGTTTGATAACCACGCAGAAGCTAGTTATCATCGGATTCGTAACTTAGTCAACGAAGAACTCAAAGCTTATTTCCGTCCAGAATTTCTCAACCGTGTTGATGATATTATCGTCTTCACTCAACTTAACAAAGATGAAGTCAAGCAAATTGCTGAAATTATGCTGGGTGATGTTGCTAGTCGCTTAAAAGATAAGGATATCGCTTTAGAAGTGACAGCAGCTTTCCAAGATAAGGTTGTACAAGAAGGCTATGATCCTAGTTATGGTGCTAGACCATTACGCCGCGCTATTATGCGTTTGCTAGAGGATTCTCTTGTAGAAGCGATTTTATCTGGGGAAATAGCTCAGGGAGATAAGGCTATAGTTGATGTAGATGATGATGGTCAGGTAAAGGTCAGAAAGTCAGAAACCCGTGAGTTGTTATTAACTAATGTTGGTTAATTCGGGATTTCTACAATATTGGTAATTGATTTGGTGGGTGACTTTATTGTTAACCCACCTTTTTTAATGGGTTTGAAACTGTAACTTAAATTCTCGCCAGATAATGTATGATTTGTAATCCAAATATATTTGTCATAACTAATTCAATCAGTATCATACTAGGCTATTATAATTTTTAGTTGGTTTTGATACAGCATTTTTATTTTCATTCATAGATAATAATTAAATAGTTAATTGATTTTAATTACCATCTGACACAAAATTAACAATTAGTCTTATTTTGGAGGCTATTTATAAAGTAAGTATTAAGTAAAGTATGTTACTGCTATACAATAATTGGGGAGTTTGGATGAAGAATTAGCCCAGACGGATAAATAAGATGCGTTACTAGTCGCTAACACACCCTACTATTTAAGTTCTAATTTATAAGTTATCCCTGATAATTAATGACTAATTAGGTTTTGTGCTGATGTCAAATATTTACAATACTCAAGAATTAATTCACATTTTAGCAGCCGAGCGCCAAGCTTGCTTAAAAGGTGAACGTTTAAAGTTAGAATTAACCGTTTCTGGTAATCCATTAATAGACCAATTTGTCAGAACCGAAGGACTACAAAGATTTGCAGCTTACCAAGATTTTAAAACCTCTATTCATCAATATCAACGAGAAAATCAAGTTTCTGGAATTATCTGGAAAGATATCACTATTAAGAACAAAAATCTCCATTATCCAGAAATTGATCCCGAATTAATTGCTTTAGAAAGTGATTTACAAATATTGAAACTTGCCAAAAATGCAATTTTAGAATTTTGGTATATCACAACAGCAGAAATGGATTTATATTTAGGTTTTAGTAATGGTAAACAACATCAAAAAATTGCCAAAATAGACGTAGAAAGAATTACCCAAAGAACAGAATGGGCTACTTTATTAAAATGGGAAAACCCGAACTTTTTAGAAATTATCTTACAATTAGGTTGGGGACAACCCCAAGAAGCAGCTTATAAACGGGGAAGACCACTAGCGGGGAGTGAATTTATTCATGCAGTTAATCCAGGATGTTATCCTATTGGTTAATATGAGGATTCTCTAATGAACCGTAAAACCGTCGAAGTTTTTAATCAAGTATTTACCACTGGTTCTGTGTCAAAGGTCACTGGTGAGTTAGAAGCGATCGCCTCTTACTGAGATTTTTAATTTTTAGAGTTTTGCTAAAATGTAAATGGCTATAAAACCAGGAAATATTCAGCTATGACACTTGCTAATTTATCAATTCCTCAACAATATACACTTGATATTGAACCAGAAGGACGTTTAACTTTACCTTAAGAAATCCAATAAATACTTCATTTAGAATCAGGAGATAGATTAATTTTAACACTTGAAGATAATGACAAACTCCAATTAGTCAGCCTCAAACAACAAGTTAAAAAATTAAGAGGTTTATTAAAAGATAAATCACCTGATAGAAACTTGGTAGATGAACTCATCCAGGAACGCAGACAGGAGTATTTAAGTGAATAAATCTGTGTTAGATGCTTCCGCCTTTTTAGCTTATCTTAGAGATGAAACCGGAGCAGAAATTGTAGAAAATGCCTTGATTAATGGGTGCTATCGCTTCCTCGGCTAATGCTTCCAATTTACTATCTTCACTCTATTGAAATGAAATACCATTCCAAAATGCAGCGCGGTTAGAAATTTCTGACATCCGTAATTTTTTAATGGTAAATAATCGTCGTTTTCACCTTAATATCAACATTCAGTTGTTTCCGCAAAACATTGAAAATAGCAGTCAAATTATCCATCGTTGGATTACCCTTTGCTGATAACATTCGATGTAAACTTTTACTAGGTTTAGAAGTTTCAATTGCTAACTGTTCAAAACCTACAGTTGCATTAACAATATCTCTTAAAATTAATCTTGCTGTTTCTGGTTCACCATTCAGGAAAAGAGAAATAGCTTCATCAAGTAAAGCGATCGCAAACTCAGAATCTCCTTGCACTCTTGCATTAATGGTTTCTTTAAAGTCTCTAGTTAGTGCCATAATAACTACCTCTTCTCTCTATTATCGTTGTCTGTTGCTTGCTCTTTGCTAATTTCTTTTTTTCGTCTTTTGTACTCTTGGTACAATTCTTTAGCACGATTAATATCAGATTGCTGATTTTTCTTTGTTCCCCCACCAAATAAAACTATAAGCTGTTTACCATCTTGAGCTAGATAAATCCGGTATCCAGGACCCCAATCAATCTTATATTCACCAATTCCATCAAACCATTTAACATTTGATGTATTGCCTAATTCCAAACGAGACTTAGCAACTGTTACCTTCGCAGCTGCTTGGGCATCCAAGCCATCAAACCATTCTTGGTAAGGACTTGAACCATCTTCTTTAAGATATTCTTGAACTCTTATAATAGACATACTGCTATAGTAACTTATGTGTTACCTTATGTCAAGCACTATGATTTTAAATAAACTTGTAGTAGTGTAAATTATAAAAAAATGAGTCAGATTAAAGAGTTACATAAACAGGCTACGGATTTATGCAAATCAATATTCATAAATATTTTGCCCCTCGTGGTTTAGTATTTGATGAAGCTAAACTTCTGATTTTTAGTTAAGAATTAACTTGAATAGAAAACCTAAATTTTATTTATCACTATGCCGAAATTTTGTAAGTTAGAACTTGATTCATAATTTGCTGTTTCAAAGAATCTGCCGCAACTGAAGCAATAATTTCCCAATCGTTTTCTGTCAACATTATCCCAAGGAGTTCGCGCAAAACCTGATGATTAGAAATAAACTCCTCACCAAGCAGATCGTCTTTATGAAAAATATCTCCAAGAAATTAGTCGGGAGGATTTAATATGACAGGACATAAAAAGTTTAGCAATCTTACTAAAGATTTCTCCGCAGAAAGAAAAGCCAAAATTGCCACTCAAACAGCTAAATTAAAAGAGGAAATGGCATTAGCTGAATTACGCCAAGCTTTAAAAATATTTCAAGCTCAATTAGCTGAAAAGTTGCAAATTAAACAACTTGCTATTTCTAGATTAGAAAATCGTACTGATATGTATGTTAGTCATCTGCGAGAAGTTATTGAAGCTATGGGAGGAGAATTGAAAATAACGGCAAAATTCCCTGATGTTGAAGTAACAATTACTAATTTTGAAAATTTGGCAATGGATATTGATGAGTAGGAGTTGAAGATAGAGAAAAAATTAAGATTTTTAATTTTTAGAGTTTTGCTAAAATGTAAATGGCTATAAAACCAGGAAATATTCAGCTATGACACTTGCTAATTTATCAATTCCTCAACAATATACACTTGATATTGAACCAGAAGGACGTTTAACTTTACCTCAAGAAATCCAATAAATACTTCATTTAGAATCAGGAGATAGATTAATTTTAACACTTGAAGATAATGGCAAACTCCAATTAGTCAGCCTCAAACAACAAGTTAAAAAATTAAGAGGTTTATTAAAAGATAAATCACCTGATAGAAACTTGGTAGATGAACTCATCCAGGAACGCAGACAGGAGTATTTAAGTGAATAAATCATAGCTTACCGATCAGTTTGTCATACTCTGTGTGTGTTCCAATCCAAAACCAAGAAATACCGTTTTCGACTTCAACACCCAAAGCACGATAATTTAAACCTGCTCGAACTGACCAATATTTGTTACCTAGCTTTTTAAAATGTAACGATGGATGAGATTTATCAGCCTTGAGTAACTCATAGCATTGATCAGCCGTTTGCTGTACACTTTCAGGGAGGGCATTATAATATTTCCAGAATCGTTCTGTTGTATAGTGCATCAGATTTCGCGGCTATGCCCTGCTTGAAACTCAGCGATCGCTTCTGCTGCTAATGCTTCCAACTTACCATCTGCAATATCACGTTCTATCTGCTCATCCCAAAGTTCATAATCTAGGTTTAAAAACCATTGTCTCAGTTTCTCAAAATCATGAGATGGAAGTGAGAGAATTGCAGTTTCAATTTGTTCTAGCTGTGACATAAATAGTTTTTACCTCTTTATTCTTGAGAAAATTATAGCTTTATTTTGTCCTAGAGTTCTGAATTGATTCAGTGATAGCATACAGCGCGACTTAAGAATCGCTTTATCCAGGGTGTTTTCTATATAGCGGAGTTTACGGCGGCATCTTGCCCGCTAAATATGTACCTCATAACACCGGGAAGTGCTGTATGTATGTTAGTCATCTGCGAGAAGTTATTGAAGCTATGGGAGGAGAATTGAAAATAACGGCAAAATTCCCTGATGTGGAAGTAACAATTACTAATTTTGAAGATTGGGCAATGGAGACTAATGAGTAGGGTAATCCTTCATCAAAGAATTTACTGCTGAACTTTTCATCAAGGTGTGGGGGTTGGTTGTGGTATTTCGGAAGTAGGAACACCCATATAAAAAAGTAGAAATACTAAAACAAATGCTGCAAATGCTCCTGTGGCTTTAACCTGGGTTTTTGTCTTCATAAAAGGTATTGAAGATTGTAAACCAAGATCACCAGAAACTAAATAACCGGCAATACCAGCAAATGCAGATGCTAAAAATCTCACAATAGCTAAAGCATTACCATTCATACTTCTAGGGTTGAGAATCAGGACGATAAAAGTTATTAATACTGCTAAAGCCATAGCCAAAGCAATACCCCGTTCAGCAGAAGAAATAGGTGGTTGTGGTGGTGGTGGTGTCATACCAGCGTCGGGTGTTTGTGATGATTCTATTCTCTCACGATTTTGGCGTTTTCGTCTTTCTGCTTCTGATTCAATACCATTTAGCAGTTCTAGCGCATTAAATGTTTCTGTTAGTCCTTCGGGAATGAAAGGTGAATTTTTATCTGCATAATCCAGTAAATTTTTATAACCTGCAAATATACCAGGATGTCCGGGAATTGGTACTTTTTCTTTCGCTTCTAAACCTTGAATAGTTTGATGAATACTATCGAACTGAGAACGAATCATTGCGAGTAAATCTCTGCGGGTGAAATCACTACCACTAATAAAAATAAAGATTTTGCGGTCTTCTTGATCACTTTTTACTAATGCTCGATTTTTATTGTATCTTAATACAATACCACTTCGCCACCAAGTTTTTTTATCTGCTAGATGGTGCATTCTCACAATCAAACGGGAAATAATGCTGCTAGGTAAAATATTATAATGATATTCAAAAGCCAGAACATTCTCCCATTCCCCAGTTGCAGGTTCTTCTTTTGGTAACAAGTCAGGAATAAGATATTTATCTTTATTATCCAAAGGAAAACAGAGTTCAAACCTCTCCATCATTTTGATAATAAATTCTGGCTTATCGTCGGGATATTTAGAATCATCTAAAATTCTTCTTAGTTCTTGAAGTGTCAACATACCACGAAATTCAGTCGTTAATAAATTGTCATTGAGAATTTTATAAACACCGTTTGTTACCCATTCTGGATTAAGCACCGGAACACCTTTTAAGCCGAAATCATCTCTAAAATTGAGAACAATACCCAATTGATGCAGCAATTCCATTAAAGTAGATTGTTTAAGTTTTTCATTAATTTTTTCATTCTGGCAAATACCCTCATATTCGTGGTAGAGAATATAGTCCTTTTCCATCTTTTCTAAATGGGTTTTTACCTGAAACCAGCTTTTAGGTAAAGGGTCGTTAATGCCTTTTAAATTAGCAAGTTCGCGTTTAATAATTGATAATAAATTTTCTATACCTGCTCCAGTTTTACAAGAAATAGGAACTATATCTTTAATATTTTTGTATTTTTTGCGTAAGCCAGTTTGATCAATATGCAAAGGATGCTCATCAATTTTATTTCCAACTAAAATAATCGGGGAATCACCGCCAAAACTCTGAATAATTTTTAGCCAATATTCTAATCTATTTTGTTGTTCATCCTCACGGGTATTAATTACCAGCAGGTAAAGGCTACGTTTAGTGAGAAAAAATTGGTGGGTAGCGTGCATGATTTCCTGTCCACCAAAATCCCATATATTTAGTCGAATGGTTTGCTGATTAACTTCTAAACGCCAATTTTCAATATTGATGCCGTTGGTTTTGCTTTCGTTGGCATCGAATGTGTTGTTAATCAGTCGTTTAACTAGGGAAGTTTTACCCACAGTTCCTTGACCAACTAGCAATACCTTAGCTTCATTGAGAGGTTGTTGCCCCTCGGTTTGCAGAGAGAAATAGTAGGTGAGAATCTCTGACGGTTTACCTAAGCTATTCCAACTGCTCCCTAAAATTTCTGCGGGAATATTTAGCTGATTCCCACGTAAATCGAGTTTTTCAAGTTGAGATAATTGTTTAATGGCTTCTGGCAATCTTGTCAGTTGATTGTTACTGAGGTCAAGCACCCTCAGATTGGAGAGTTGGGCAATGGCTTCTGGCAATCTTGTCAGTTGATTGTTACCGAGGTAAAGCTTGCTCAGATTGGAGAGTTGGGCAATGGCTTCTGGCAATGTTGTCAGTTGATTGTTACCGAGGTAAAGCTCCCTCAGATGGGAGAGTTGGGCAATGGCTTCTGGCAATGTTGTCAGTTGATTGTTACCGAGGTAAAGCTCCCTCAGATGGGAGAGTTGGGCAATGGCTTCTGGCAATGTTGTCAGTTGATTGTTACTGAGGTCAAGCACCCTCAGATTGGAGAGTTGGGCAATGGCTTCTGGCAATCTTGTCAGTTGATTGTTACTGAGGTCAAGCACCCTCAGATTGGAGAGTTGGGCAATGGCTTCTGGCAATCTTGTCAGTTGATTGTTACTGAGGTCAAGCACCCTCAGATGGGAGAGTTGGGCAATGGCTTCTGGCAATGTTGTCAGTTGATTGTTACTGAGGTAAAGCCCCGTCAGATTGGAGAGTTGGGCAATGGCTTCTGGCAATCTTGTCAGTTGATTGTCACTGAGGTTTAATGTAGTTTCTTTGTCCCTAGCAGCTTTTTCGATGATTTGCAGCAGTTCTTGATCAGTCATGGCTAGTCACCAACTCAGAAGAAAAAAGACTAGTATGAATCATATAGCATTTCCTAGTCTAATGAACTACAAAATTATCTGTGTTTATCCGCGTCCATCTGCGTTTAATTATTTTCGGTTTAATATATAGTAATTAAATGACTCTTACGATCATCTCATCAACTAACCGACTCTTGCGCTTCCCGATACAATCTTTTAGCGATCCGAAATAATTCCTGGCCTGTGTGTAAATAACGTTCGTCATAGCTTAATGGGAAATAAGCTAACTCTTCAATTCCCTCCCCTATTTGACTCATACAGTAGTAAATGTGTGCTGCTGCTGCTGCAAAATTAACAGGATTTGGTAAAGAACGAAACCTGATTTGAGCGTCTTTTAAGTCTTCTCTACAGGATTCTAAATAATCTTGAAATTCGTCTAAAAGAACATCATCAAAAGGATCTGCCGCTAATTCCTCAATTTGTTCTTTTAAAGAATTGAGAATTGTTCCAAGTATCCGATTTACCGGTTTATAAACTAGTTTTAACCATTCTTCAATGTTCTCATCAACATCTTTTCTAACTTTTCTAGTCGCTTTATAATGCTCTTGGGCAGATTCTGAGCGTTTTTGGCGAGTATAATGGGAATTTTTCTGACTATAGCGCAGTTCTTGATCATAATTAAGACGACTTTTGCTGTCACTTAAAACTTCATAAGCAGCATTAACACGAATAATTCCTTCATTATCTGTTATTTCTTGATTAATATCAGGATGGAAAATTTTGACCAAGCGGCGATAGGCTTGTTTGATCTCCGCTTGGCTGGCATTATTACTGACTTTTAAGGTATCGTAATGGTTAAAATCGGACATGAATCCAATAGGTTGTTAATTGACATTAGTTACTGTTTTCTAGATCTTGGAATAAAGGTGTACTTAAGTATCTCTCACCGAAACTAGGCTGAATCATCACAATTAACCGCTCTCGATTTTCTGGACGTTGGCCTACACGAATGGCTGCACAAAGGGCCGCACCAGTGGAAATTCCCGATAATAATCCTTCTTCCCTTGCTAATTTACGACTATAGGCGATCGCCTCCTCATCAGTAACCGTAATCACCTCATCAATTAATTCTACTTTTAATACCTGAGGAATAAAACCCGCCCCAATCCCTTGAATTTTGTGAGGACCAGGTTTACCACCAGATAATATAGGGCTATTAGCTGGTTCTACCGCTACACTGGTAAAACTCGGCTTCCGTTTTTTAATGACTTCCGACACCCCAGTAATAGTACCACCAGTCCCCACTCCCGCCACAATTATATCTACCTGACCATCGGTATCTGACCAGATTTCCTCCGCAGTAGTTTCCCGGTGAATTTGGGCATTAGCCGGGTTACGAAATTGCTGTAACATATAAGAATAGGGTGTTCTATCCACTATCTCCTGGGCCCGACGAATCGCCCCACTCATCCCCGCAATTCCCGGCGTGAGTTCCAATTCGGCCCCATAAGCCCTTAACATTGCTCGCCGTTCCGCGCTCATAGTTTCCGGCATGGTTAAAATTAATTTATACCCCATGGCTGCCGCCGCCATCGCCAAAGCAATACCCGTATTTCCCGATGTTGGCTCTACTAAAATCGTCTTCCCTGGCGCGATTAATCCTTCTTTCTCCGCAGCATCAATCATACTTACCCCAATCCGGTCTTTTACTGATGCAGAGGGGTTCATACTTTCCAATTTCACCACAATTCTCGCCACACAACCCAACTCTTGGGGAATCCGGTTTAACTGTACTAAAGGTGTCCGTCCCACCAATTCCGTAATATTTTTGACAATAGCCATGATAAGTTTTTACGTCCTTAAATGTAGTACATGATATCCAACTGCTTTCGGGAATCTCGTTTTTCACAAAGATCCTGAAGTGAATAGTTTTGTAACACTGAATTTGCCGCTTGACGTGCTTCTTGCCAAATTTCCGTCACCACAGTATGATCTAAAGTTGTGCGGTGAGAATCCTGATCACTTGTCTGCACATCTAAACCTTCCAAACATTCTAAAATATCAAAGATACTAATTTTCCGAGGTTCTCGCGCTAAGAAATAACCGCCCTTTGAACCCCGTTGACTTTTCACTATACCCCCACGCCGCAAACTTGCTAACAGTTGTTCTAAATAACGATCAGGTATCTTTTGTTGCATAGCGATTTGCCGAATTTGCATCGGTTCACCGTTTTCGTAATGAGTAGCCATTTCTAATAACGCCAAAATTGCGTATTCAGATTTACATGATAGTTCCACAAGCAGTAATCCAAGATGAAAGTTGAAGCATGAAGATGAACAAAATCCAACAGTTCCCCTCTTTTCCAGTATACTCCCGTTCTCCACTGGGGTTTTTATTGCCCGTAAAAAAAACCCCCGCCTCATGGCAGGGTAAAATAATTTGGGCGTAGACATATTGAGCTATGAAAATCAAAACTTTCATTTCTCAAACTCTTAGTTTTCGCGTCTTTGCACCTTAGCGTCAGACAAATTCATATTTTTGTTCACCAACGCCTAATTTTTCAAGTTATCAGCAGACTTTTAACAGTCTAGAAACTGAAAGTTGTTCTCAGCGTACCGATAAAGGCATCATTACTATTAGTAGCCTGTCCAGGAGATGTTACCCAAATCACACCAGGAGTTACAGAAATATTGTCTGAAACCTGATACTTGTAAAAGCCTTCAACTTGGTATGGTGTCTGACTAACACCTGCGCTGAGTGAGTAAGGTTGAGCGCCACCAAAAATCCCCAAGACGTTACCCTTTTTACCAAAATCCGGTAAAGCTAAACCTGCTCCATAACTCCAAGCTTCTCTACTAACACCAGCACCTTCGGGAATCACATCATGGTAGGAAACGAAACCACTTAGAGACAATTTCCGGCTAGGCTTGATAGCAGCAGAAACACCATAGGAGTTGCTAGAACTAGGACCTGCTACAGTTGGAGTATTAGCTTGTGCAGTACCTACTAAAGCACTACCACCATCAATTGCTGAATCAAATAAGGTGCTACCTGCTTTTTGATAACCATGGACATAGGTAGCAGCTAAAGCAACACGATTACCAACATTAAAGTTTAACTGACCTAAGGCTGCATAGTTACCATCAAACAAGCCATTACTGGGAGTAGGATTATTAGCATTTGAAGCTAAGTAACCTAATGTTAATGAGCTTGGTTTTAAGGAACTATCACCAGGTTTCCCAAAGGGTACACTCAACGCAATACCAGAACCACCACCAATGCGATAAATCGGATTTTCAGACGCAAAAGTGGTTAAAGCACCCTTACCACCATCTGTTTTATCAAAGAAGTAGGGATTATTAACAGCCGCATAATCGCTATGTTGTCCACCACTAGCCGCTAGATAAACCCTTGCTGGACCTACAGGAGCTTCATAAGTTAGCTTGTCAATTTTTACGCTGTTATTATTGGTGCTACCAACTTCAAAGATTTGCTTACCTGCTGCGTTACTACGTATTCCAGCAGCATTAGCAGGATTAACAGGAGCATTTGCATTATCTCGGAAATCAAAGGCTGTAGCATTACCAGCGGACAACCGGGTTGTTAACATATCCCTACCGGTAAAGCTGGTTTCCAAGCCTAAACGCACTCTGTTTTGCAAAACTGCGCGGTTTGCTTTACCCGTCTCATTACCAAAAGTATCGGTAGAAGCAAAAATAGCTTCACCTTTTAATTTAGTGGTAGTGGAGAATTGATTTGCTTCTAATTCAGCAGTGCGTCCTTCTAAAGCGTCCACTCGACCGCGTAAAGTTGCTAGTTCGGCAGAAAACTCTTCTTGCAAACGCTGTAATGTTGCCAAATCCTGTTTGGTAACTAGATCAGCCGTTGCTGTGGCAATTAATTCATTTACACGATCCAAACATGAATTTAAACCAGCAGCAAATTCATAACGACTTAAAGAGCGATTACCGCGAAATGTCCCACTGGGATAACCAGCAATACAACCGTAGCGCTCAACCAAGGACTGTAAGGCTTGAAACGCCCAATCTGTAGGTTGTACGTCAGAAAACTGCGAAACTGATGTTACCTGAGACTGGGAATTATTGTTTTCGTTACTGAAGGGGTTGACTTTAGCTTGAGCTAAAAATTGGGCTGCTTTGGTTTCTTCCACCAATACTTCTGGCTTTTGAGAAACTTCTGTTGCAGAGGAAGTTTCTATTGATGATGTTTCCGTGGTGGTTGTGGTCGCAGCTATCGCTGTTGAAGATAATAACAACGCTGCTCCCAAAGCTGCTGGGCTAACCACCAGGGATTTCCACAAGATATTAGACATCTTTCCTTTTCTCCTCACACCTTACATGAATAAATGAAGTTATCTGTAGCTAATTGCTTAGAAATGGGACATCTTGTTGAAACCTGTGTATTGGGCATGGCTGCCAGTACCACAATTCTAGTTTTCAAAAGACTAATAATTGATTAACAAATCGTTAAATTTTCATGCAATTAACTTATACAAAAACTTATAATCATAGGATATGGTTATATTATAACTATTCCTAATGATTAAAATAAGAATTTATGATGAAGTGACTGTAAATTTTTCTAGTAAACTAGTATAGTTACCTTGAAAAATCAAACTCGCACTTTTTACACTCACATCAAAGCATTCTTATCAACAAACCTCACTAAATAAGCTCTGGCACTAAAAACCGTAGATGAGTTTTTAAACGTACTTTTAATCATAAGTTTTCTACATCATCCCTGATTTTTCGTGATGATTGTTTTGTTTTATCTGTCGAAGCCTATATCTGTGGATGATGGTTTATTGTCTGCAAATGTTCCGCGACGATGTTAGAATCGGCCAATTAACATCTAATCACTGGTTGCTTAAAAATCACTATTTAGTTAAGTGAAAAAATTGCCTAACCTGACAAAAAAAATAAACGTTATTTCTTGTTTACTTCCGGCAAGAACTAAATTATTTTTATGCAAAGAAAAACTACCCAGAAAAACTATCCGCCCTGATTTAGATTAGAAAATCTAAGTCAGGGCGGTCTAGCGGGTCTTCAAGTTGCAACCAGACTGCCGGAAGGGACTCCGACCTTTAGCCTAGCTAGTTGAGCTTACTTAGTTCTCAAGAAAACTAAGGCTAACTTTTAGAGAACAGCCCCGGCGCACAGCCGGCTAACTGCAACTTGATGACCCATGGTTATACTACTTTCTATCATGGGCATCACCTCCTTATTGCCTAAACGGTCTTAGTCTCAAAAGGCAAAGCAAAAAGCTTTGGGTTTTTTACCTGAAATCACTATAACACAACTACAAAAATTTGCAATACTGAAAATTATATTGTAAAAATAATGTCATAAAAAAACCCTACCTCAAGGCAGGGTTAAGGAAAAACAATTAATTAAAGATGGATTTTATAAAGCGTTACCGCGAGGTAGCACTTCTTCAGGGAATACAAATTGTTCGTGGGGTTGATCTTGAGGAGCCATCCAAGCCCGGATACCCTCGTTCAACAAAATATTTTTGGTATAGAAAGTTTCAAACTCTGGGTCTTCTGCTGCCCGTAATTCTTGGGAAACGAAGTCATAAGCCCGCAAGTTTAATGCTAAACCCACAATACCAACAGCACTCATCCACAAGCCTGTAACTGGTACAAACAACATGAAGAAGTGTAACCAACGTTTGTTGGAGAAAGCAATCCCGAAAATCTGTGACCAGAAGCGGTTTGCTGTCACCAT